>CAXMLP010000251.1:0-4367 GCA_964194225.1 uncultured bacterium
GAGGTTGCCCTCAGCGGTTTTTGAGACCGCCGCGTCTGCCATTCCGCCACCTCGGCCGAACCCTGGAGAGTCACCCACCCGATCCTTGGTGGAGCGCCAGTTTAATTCAGCCCCAGCGGGCCCGCGGGACAACCCGCCGCGGTCAGCGGGCGAGACCGGCCTCGACCCTGGGCAGCTGCCCGGCCAGGTAATCGGCAACCCGGTCGAAGGGATCGAAGCCGCCGTAGTCGCGGGCCACCGGCTCGCGCAGGTTGGAGTTCGCGTTGATGTCGTAGAAGACCCGACGGCCGGCCCCGGTCTCGAGGTACTCGATGCCACCGACGTCCAGCCCGGCGGCAGCGAAGATTCGCCGCCCGGCCGCCACGGCCTCCTGCGGCACTTCGCGAAAGGCATAGAACTCGACAGGGGCCTGCGGCACCACTGCGAGGCCTGGCGGCTCCACCGGCTGGCCATCGAGGGGATTGCAGACCACCGATGGGCAGAGGTTGAACTGGCCGTGGGAGATCACGCGCATTGCGTAGAGCAGCTCGCCGCCGACGAACTCGAGCCTGACGACACCCAGCTCGGGATCGTGCGGCAGGTACTCCTGGAGCAGCAGGAGGTTGTCCGGCAGCCAGAGCCCGGGTTGCTCCTCGAGAAGCTGCTCGAGCTCGTCGAGTGAGGAGACCACGTTCATTCGGGCCCCGCTCCCCCCCTGCTCAGGCTTGAGCATCGCGGGCCAGGGGAGATCATCGCGGCCCCGCAATCCCTCAATCGAGTTGAAGGTGATTGACCGGGGATGGTCGATCCCGAGCTTGAGGAAGAGGCGGGCCTGGGCGGTCTTGCTGAGTTCGAGCTCAAATGCTCGCGACCCGTTGAGAACTCTGACTCCCCGGTCCTCGAGATGGCGCATGTGAGCGAGCACGTAGGGAACCGCTCGGGCATTGCCCCTCACATAAGCGCTCGGGCTGGCCTGGTTGAAGTAGAGGGCGGCGAGCGGTTCGGCGTCCTCGGCGAAGGCGGCCTGCTTCAGGTCGACCGGCAGGTAGTTCAGGCCGCGACGGTCAAGCGCCGCGAAGAGTGGCTTCTGCCACTCCGGGTGCTCAAATAGCACGGCGAGTTCGGGGCGGGACTTCACGCGGTATTACAACCGCGCGTTGCGGATCGATATTCGGTCGGAGGCCCCCGCCCCACCGGTGAAACGCACGAAGCCAATCAGGCCCACAGGTCTGTAGGCTGAGCGGCCAGATGGTCCCCGCCAAGGATCTCCGACCCGTCGCCACGTCACCGGAGGGCAACCCGGCCGTTGAGCTCCGCGACGTCCACAAGAGTTTTGGCGAGCGTCAGGTCCTCCGGGGCGTGAACCTCAGTGTTCCCCGCGGCGAGGTCTTAGTCGTGATCGGCCCAAGCGGAGGTGGCAAGTCGACGCTGCTGCGCTGCGTCAATCATCTCGAAACCATCACCTCTGGTGACGTGCTGGTGGAGGGCGAGAGCGTGGTCGCCCGGCGCGATCTGCATCGGGTTCGGCAAAAGGTCGGAATGGTGTTCCAGCAGTTCAATCTCTTCCCCCACCTGGACGTCCTCAACAACCTGACGCTGGCTCCGCGCCGAGTCCGCGGCGAATCGCGGGCGGTCACCGAGCGGCGTGCCAGCGAGCTGCTCGCCCGAGTGGGGCTGGCCGGTCGGGAGCCGTCCTTTCCCCAACAGTTGTCAGGAGGGCAGCAGCAGCGCGTGGCGATCGCGCGGGCGTTGATGATGGAGCCGCACGTCATGCTGTTCGACGAGGTAACCTCGGCTCTCGACCCAGAGCTGGTGTCCGAGGTGCTCGACGTCATGCGCGACCTGGCTGAATCGGGGATGACGATGCTGGTTGTGACGCATGAGATGGGGTTCGCGCGAGAGGTCGGACACCGGCTGGTGTTCATCGCCGACGGCGTGATCATGGAAGAGGGGAAGCCAGGTGAGATGCTGGACGGGCCGAAAGAGGAGCGGACTCAGCAGTTCCTGCGTCGTGTGCTCCGTTAACCAGAAATTGAGGAGGCGGGTGTGATCTCGATCAGAAAGTTGGCCGCGGTTCTCGGTGTAGCCCTCGCGACGGCGGCCTGCGGAGGCGACCAGGGGGGGTCACCGGCCGCATCACCGAGCCCGGCGGCGGTCAAGCTCTCCGTCGCCCTGCCCGCGAAGATCCAGCAGGCCGGCAAGCTGAACGTTGGAGTCAAGTGCGATTACCCGCCCTTCGGTTACACGGATGAGACCGGGAAGGTGGTCGGCTACGAGATCGACGTCGTCCGCCGCCTCGCCCAGTTCGCCTTCAACGATCCCAACGCGGTCAACCTCCAGTGCGTCACCGCCGCCAACCGGATTCCCTTCCTCACCACCAACCGCGTCGACCTTGTCGTGGCGACGATCACGTACACGCCCGAGCGCGCCAAGATCGTCTCCTTCTCCGACCCCTACTTTGCCGCCGCAGGTCGTCTCCTGGTCCCGAAGGACTCGACCATCAAGGAGGGCAAGGACCTCGCCGGCAAGACGGCCATCACCATCAAGGGAAGCGTCTACGTGACCTACTTCACAAAGTGCGTGCCGGCAGCCACCGTGCTTCAGTTCGAGGCCACCGCTGACGCGCTCTCGGCGCTCACCCAGGGTCGCGGCCAGGCGTTCATGCAGGACGACACGCTGCTGGCCGGTCTCCAGAAGCAGAATCCAAGCCTCAAGGTCGTCGGCTCCGGGGTGGCCGCGGCCCCCTGGGGAATGGGCGTGAGGCTCGAGGACAAGGAGTTCCTGGCCTGGGTGAATGCCGCCCTGGCGCAGCTGCAAAAAGAGGACTTCAACTTCAAGACGTTCCAGAAGTGGGTCACCGACAAGGACGTCCAGCAGCGGTTCACCGAGGACATCCCCCGGCCCAACCGCTCGCTGAAATACGGCGAGGGGCCCACTGTCAACTGCTGAAATAGCGTCGCCGACGGCTACGTGAGATGAGGAATGGCGTGACGATCGCGCCCTTCCTCATCTATAGGCTCGACCCCGGCTACATTCTGCAGGCCCTGCCCGACCTCGCCGCGGGCCTGCGCCTGACGCTGGAGATCAGCGCCATCGGCATCGTCGGGGCGCTGATCCTGGGGATCGTGGGGGGTGGCCTTCGGGCGGCCCGGATTCCCATCGCCGGCTCGGTCGCCGGAGTATTCGTGGAGGCGATCCGCAACACGCCGCTCGTGGTCCAGATCTTCTTCCTCTACTTCGCGCTGCCCAACGCCCACATCACGGTGAGCGCCTTCACGGTCGGCTGGCTGTCCCTCGTGCTCTGGGGTGGTGCCTACAACATCGAGAACTTTCGAGCTGGGTTCGAGGCCGTCAGCCGGGGCCACCGGGAGGCCGCCACGGCCCTCGGCCTCACCGGCCTGCAGTCGTTTCGGTTCGTCGTGCTGCCGATCGGCCTCCGGGTCGCGCTGCCATCGCTCACCAACACCTGCATCTCGGTGCTGAAGAACTCCTCCTACATGGTCGCAATCAGCCTGGCTGAGCTGACCACGACGGCGGTCAACCTGGTCGCGCTCAGCTTCCGCGTTTTCGAGCTCTTCCTGACGATCGGCGCGATCTACCTGGTCCTGGTCTGGTCGATGTCCGCCGTGATGGCCGGCGTCGAGCGCCGGCTGACCGTGCCGGGAGGTGCCTGAGCCATGCCCGTCTGGGTCGAACCCGTCGCGCGGCAGCTGCTCGGCGGCCTGATCCTGACGGTCGAGCTGTCTGTTATATCGGCGATCCTGGGGCTGGTCATCGGCGTGGTGCTGGGCAGCCTGCAGACCCTCCCCAGCCTCGTCCCCAAGCTCCTGATCCGAGCCTACGTCGAGGTGTGGCGGGGCCTGCCTGTAGTCCTCACCCTCTTCTTCATCTTCTTCACACTGCCTGTGCTCGGCCTCCGCGTCCCCTCCTTCGTCGCCGCTGTGATCGGCCTGACGCTGTGGGCAAGCGCCAACATGGCGGAGACGGTCCGCGGTTCGGTCGTCTCGATCTCGAGGGGCCAGCATGAGGCAGCCGACGCTCTTGGGATGACGTGGTTGCAGGGAATGCGCTGGGTGATCTTTCCCCAGGCTGTCCGGCGGATGCTGCCACCCTCGGTGAGCCTGCTGACAAACCTTGTCCAGTCGAGCGCACTGGCCGCGATCATCAGCGTCCCCGACCTGCTGTCGACCGCTCAGCGCCAGATCGCCCGCCTGACCTTCAGCGGCAACTCGCACTCGATCGAAATCCTGGCCGGCGTGATGGTCCTCTACTTCCTGATCTGCTTCCCCCTGACCAGAATCTCCGCCCATTTGGAGAAACGGCTGGCACCCTGACCCATAACCAAAAGGCGCGGCGCGTGGGCCCGGCTCCGCCGGGCCTATATGGGT
>CAXMLP010000252.1:0-3445 GCA_964194225.1 uncultured bacterium
GCCAAGATGGTCATCCTCAACGCCGACCACCCTGACGTGATGGATTTCATCACCTGCAAGGCCGAAGAGGAGAAGAAGGCCTGGGCGCTGATCGAAGCCGGGTACAACGCCGGATTCAACATCATCGGCGGGGCCTACGACTCGGTTCAGTTCCAGAACGCCAACCATTCGGTGCGCGCCTCTGATGAGTTCATGCAGGCGGTCGTCGACGATCGCGAGTGGAGCACCCGGGCGGTCACCGACGGGCGAAAGATGGACACCATGCCGGCGCGCACGCTGATGCGGCAGATCGCCGACTCGGCCTGGATCTGCGGTGACCCGGGCATGCAGTTCGACACCACCATCCAGGATTGGAACTGCGTGCCGTTGAGCGGGCGCATCAATGCCACCAACCCCTGCGCCGAGTTCGTCTTCCTGGACGATACCGCCTGCAACCTGCTGAGCCTCAACCTGATGAAGTTCCAGCCGGAGGGCGAGACGTTCGATGTCGAGAGCTACCGCCGAGCCATCGACGTCTGCTTCACCGCCCAGGAGATCATCGTCACCAACGCCTCCTATCCGACACCGGCCATCGCCCGCAACTCGGAGGCGCTGCGCCCGCTCGGGCTCGGCTACGCCAACCTCGGCGCCCTCTTGATGGCGATGGGTCTGGCCTACGACTCCGACGAGGGCCGCCGCTTCGCGGGCGCCATCACGGGAGTGCTCACCGCCGAGGCCTACGCCCAGTCGGCGCGGATGGCCGAGGTCAAGGGGACCTTCACCGAGTTCGGCAGGAATCGCGAGGCCATGCTCCAGGTGATGGGCAAGCACCGTGCCGCTGCCTACGAACTGCCCACCACCGGCGAGGCGGGCGCCCTGGTACGAGCGGCCAGGGAAACCTGGGACCAGGCGGTCGCCCTGGGCGAGGCGCATGGGTATCGGAACGCCCAGGCGACCGTGCTCGCACCCACCGGGACGATCGGACTGATGATGGATTGCGACACTACGGGCATCGAGCCCGACCTCGCCCTTGTCAAGTACAAGAAGCTGGTCGGCGGGGGGCTGCTCAAGATGGTCAACGGCACCGTGCCGGCGGCGCTGCGCAAGCTCGGCTACCCGGAGGACCAGGTGCGCGAGATCGTCGATTACATCGACGAGAACGAGACGATCGAGGGCGCCCCCCACCTTGCCGACGACCACCTCAAGGTCTTCGACTGCGCGTTCAAACCGATCAACGGTGCGCGCTCGATCGCCCCGATGGGCCACGTCCGGATGATGGCGGCCGTGCAGCCCTTCATCAGCGGCTCTCAGTCGAAAACCGTCAACCTGCCCACCGAGGCGACGGTCGATGACATCGAGAAGGTCTACGTCGATTCGTGGCAGCTCGGCCTCAAGTGCATCGCGATCTACCGCGACGGCTGCAAGCGTTCCCAGCCCCTCTCGAGCTCATCCGATGCCAAGAAGGATCAGAAGGCCGCCGCCGACGCAATCGCCGCGATGGTCGCTCCCGCCAACCCTGTCGGTGCAGTCCGACGCCGTCTCCCCGATGAGCGCCGCTCGATCACCCACAAGTTCGACATCCAGGGTCATGAGGGCTACATCACGGTCGGCCTATATGACGATGGGCAGCCCGGGGAGATATTCCTGACCATGGCCAAGGAAGGATCCACGATCTCGGGGCTTATGGATGCTTTCGCAACGCAGACGTCCCTGGCACTCCAGTACGGCGTGCCCCTGAGGGCGATGGTGAACAAGTTCAGCCACATGCGCTTCGAGCCCTCGGGCTTCACCAAGAACCAGGAGATCCCGATCGCCAAGTCGCTGGTCGACTACATCTTCCGCTGGCTTGCCTCCAAGTTCCTCGATGTCGACGAGCAGGCGGCTGTCGGGATCATCAAGCGCGAGGCGCCGGCAGCGCCTCTGCCCGCGCCGCTGAACGGCAATGGCGGCAGCTTGGAAGCCAAATCGCCGGCGGCAGTCAGCAAGCAATCCGAGGAGATCAAGCTGGTCGTTCGCAATCCCATCTCGGAAGGGAGTCAGCGGTTGACCTTCGTGGTCGATCGTGACGCTCCCGCCTGCCCCGATTGTGGCGCGATCACCGTGCGCTCCGGTGCCTGTTACAAGTGCATGAACTGTGGAGCCACCACAGGTTGCAGCTGATCTGTGACGGTCGGAACCAGGCAGTGCTCACCGGCCCTGAAGTCGTCCCCGCCCTCGGCCCTCTCACCCCGTCACGTCCCGCACTCGTCCTTTCACTGGAGGCGAAACCCGATGATCGTTCCTGACAAGAGAGGCGTTGTCGGCTCGCGCCACATCTGGGAGGTTCCCGGCCTCCGGCAGGCACTCGACTCCCACCATTGGTACCCGGCCAGCCAGCGGTGTGGCTGCGGGATCGACCTCAGGAATTCGCGGCACTGGACCGATCACATAAACGCGCTGGCGTCCGCCCACGAGGTGACCGCCAGCTAGCGAGCCGCACCAGATCAGCCCCTCCCCCAGCAGAGGAGGTCGCCGATGTGGCGGCCTCCTTTGTCATGTCCCCTCTCTGCGCAAGCCGAGGTGGTCCGCGCCTCCCGGAAGGAAAGTTGGCAAACCCCCAACCAATTGGGGCGTGGCTCGCTATGCTCCCGGTCGATGAGCATCACGCCAAATCAAACTCACCCCCCGACCTCGGTCCGTGCGCCGGGCAAAGCCCCCCGACTGGCAGACGAACACATCGGTCTGAACGGCAAGATCGCCGCCTGGATGACCGAGCGGGTCGGATCAATGTGGGTCGTCTACTTCTCCCTGGTTTTCATGCTGGTCTGGATGGGCCTGGCGACCTGGGGACCCCTCCACAAGGCTGACCCCTATCCCTTCCCCTTCCTCCTCTTCCTGGGCAACGTTGTCCAGCTCCTGCTGGTCTTTGTGATCCTCGTCGGCCAGCAGGTGCTGGGTCGGGCAGCCGACAAGCGGGCGGTCCAGACCTACCTCGACGCCGAGGCGATTCTGGTCGAGGTGAATAAGCTCCACGATCACCTGGAGAAGCAGGACGGCATCCTCAACCAGGGGATTGCCATGGTCGAGACCCACCCGCACCCCTGGATCCTGAAGCGCAAGAACGCGCCTCCTCCACGTGTGGAGGACCAGCACATCGGCATCAATGGCCGCATCGGCGCCTTCCTGACCAAGGCGGTCGGGACCATGTGGGCCTTCTACATCGCCGCCATCTTCCAGTTCGGCTGGATTGCCCTGGCACAGGTCGGCATCATCACGTTCGACCCCTATCCGTTCGCCTTCCTGCTCTTCCTCTCCAGCCTGACGCAGCTCCTCTTCATGTTCGTGATCATGGTCGGGCAGCAGGTGCTGGGGCTTGCCGGTGACCAGCGCGCGCAGCAGACTTTCCTCGACGCCGAGGCCATCCTCCACGAGTGCAACCGGCTCCAGCAAAGGCTGACCGCCCAGGACCATGTGATCGTCAAGATCT
>CAXMLP010000253.1:0-2112 GCA_964194225.1 uncultured bacterium
GACGTCCGTGCGGTGGAAGGAAGCTGTCGCGCCCGCCTCTCCCGCCACGGCCCGCCCGCCGGACTCGTCGATGTCGGCGATCAGGACGCGCGCTCCCTCGGCGGCGAAGCCGAGCGCAATGCCGCGGCCGATGTTGTTGGCGCCCCCAGTCACGATCACGCCCTTGCCCCGCAGGTTCAATTCCATTCCGCTGGAATTATCCGGCGCGGGAGGTCAGGCGATGCGGCGCGTGCCTCCCCGGCGGCGAAGCGCACCGGTTGCCAGTAGGACCCCCAGGCCCAGGGCCGCCTTGATGGGTGACGGCCGGCGAGCCGCGGCTGGCGCGGTGGGCCCCTGAGCCACCGCCGGAGCGGGCTCCGGCCGCGGGCGGCGGTTCCGGTCCTCGCCGTCGGACCGGCGCCGGTTTGCCGGATTACCTGGCTCGACCCGTGCCTCGCGTCGCACCTGCTCATCGGTCGGATTGGTCGAGGCTGACGTCGGCGTGCCCTGAATTGGCGTCTGCAGGGAGGCCTTGCCCTCCGGCTGGTCAACCGGAACCGCGAACACGAGCGAATTCACCTCGACGCCGACCATCGTCACCAGGCCCAGGAAATAGAAGAACGCCATGAGGAGAAAGAGCAGCCCGAAGGTCTTGCCGTAGGCGGAGCCGGCGCCGGTGAGCCGGATGTACAGCGGGAAGAGCAGCGTCAACCCTTCGAACAGCACGCCGGCGACGAGGGCACCGATCCACACCTTGCCCCAGCTCATCTTCCGATTTGGAATGAAGAAGTAGATCGCCAGGAAGAGCGCAAACCCGGCGAGAGCGCCGACCAGGAACTGGATCCCGAACGCGATGATCCCGTTGTGAAGCATCGTGGGCAGGAAGGGGAGCCGGTCCAGCAGGCCGAGCAGAAGGGAGGTCACCAGCATCACCCCGGCCAGCAACGTGAAGACCAGGATCATGAGGAACGAGATCAGGATCGAGCTGACCATGCTTCGCTGCCTGGTGTGGTAGATCACCGCAAACGCCTGCTCCATCGCCCGGAAGAGGAGCGAGCCGCCCCACAGCAAGCCGGCGAAGCCAACCAGGAAGAAGACCCCGCTCTGCCGGTGGAAGGTGCCGAGGGCTCCCATCACCTCGCTGTGGGCATTGGCGGGAATGATCGACACGACCGTGGCCTCGACTGAGCTCGAATCGATCCCGATCGCGCCCAGGGCCACGCCGAGGACGGCCAGCATGACGAGGATGATCGGAAAGAGAGACTGAAGGAAGTTCCAGGCGATGATCACCGCCCAGTTGAAGCCGTTGTCCTCGCCGAGCTTGGCGAACACCCTGCCGGGAAAGGTTTGCATCAGTCCTGAAGGCTTCATTTTGATAGCAAGAATATCAACTTGGGCGGGCGGCGGCCAGTTCGGCTACAGGTTCTCGATCTCGACCACTTCGATGTCGTCAGCCGGGACGAAGTCAAAGACCTGCGAATAGAAGGAGAGACTCGCGAGGCAGGTCACCCGATCACCCTGCGCCCGAACCTGGCGAAAGCTGGTGAAGGCGACGTCGAGTTCGCGAAGACTCCCCTCGGCGATCCGGCAGAGGTGGCCGCCGCGAGTGTCCGAATAGGCGGCCACGATCGCCCCGTCCGGGCTGAAGGTGTAATCGCTCTGGCCGAAGACCCACTGGGGAGATCCGAATTCGGCTGCCATCTCCAAAACCGGCTCCGCGCGACCCGCGCTCCAGCGATAGAGGTTCCACCATCCTGTTCTGTCGGAGATGAAGTGGAGCACCCCGCCCGGCGACCACTTGGGCTGGGAGATCGCGTCGTCAGAGGCTCCGGGGACATGGACCGGCCTCTGACTGTCACCCCGGGAGTCGAGCTCCGCCGTCCAGAGCTCGGTGCCGTCCCACGGCATGTGCGGATGGTTCCACTGCAGCCAGCAGAGCCTGTCGCCCGCGGCCGAGAGCCGGGGATCGGAGTAGAAGTCGGCGCCCGCGGCGATGACCGTCTCGTCTTCGCCGTTGAGGCCGAGCCGAACCAGGGTGTTCTGCGCCTCCCGTGCCTGGTCCCCGTGGTCTTCGCGCACGGCAAACAGCAGCCGCCGGCGGGGGTCGACCACGGCGTCCGCGTAGCGCCTGTC
>CAXMLP010000254.1:0-10281 GCA_964194225.1 uncultured bacterium
CGGCGAAGAAGTTGGCCGGGTTGCGGTCCAGGACCATGCGGCCAACCTGGATCGGCGGGTAGTCGGCATGGGGCCACACCTTGGTCAGGTCGAAGGGGTTGAAGCGATATGAGGCGGCCTGCGCGACCGGCATCACCTGCATCTCGAGGCGCCATTCCGGCTTATCGGACCTCGAAATCGCCTGCGACAGGTCGCGGCGATGGAAATCCGGATCCTCCGCGGTCATGGCCTTGGCTTCAGAATCGGTGAAGTTCTCGACACCCTGGACTGTCTTGAAGTGGAACTTGACCCAGAAGCGTTCACCTGCCGCGTTGATCGTGGAAAAGGTGTGACTGCCGTAGCCGTTCATATTGCGCCAGGTCCGCGGGGTTCCGCGGTCCGACATCAGAACTGTGACCTGGTGAGCGCTCTCAGGCGAGAGAGTCCAGAAGTCCCACTGCATGTTGTTATCACGAAGACCCGTGTCCGGCAGCCGCTTCTGGGAGTGAATGAAATCCTGGAACTTGGAAGCATCACGGACAAAAAACACCGGCGTGTTATTGCCCACCAGATCGTAATTGCCCTCGTCCGTGTAGAACTTCAACGCGAAACCGCGCGGGTCGCGGACGGTGTCGGGGTAGCCCTGCTCACCGGCGACCGTCGAGAACCGGGCGAACATGGGTGTCCGCTTCCCGACTTGGGAGAGGAAGCTGGCCCTGGTGAACCACGTCACATCCTGAGTCACCTCAAAGAAGCCATGCGCGCCGCCGCCCTTCGCGTGCACCACGCGCTCGGGAACCCGCTCACGGTTGAAGTGCTGCATCTTCTGCACGACGTAGTGATCGTGGAGGACGGTCGGGCCGCTGGGGCCAACCGTGAGCGAGAACTCATCGCTGGGGGCTGGGATTCCAGAATCGTTCGTGGTTGCCGGCGGCTTTACTTCGTCCATTGGCTTTTCTCCGATCACGCTGCTCCGATCACGTTGCCGCAACTGCCCCGGGCGAGGTTTGGATCGCCCCTGCTCTGCTGGAGACTCTACAGACCTGGAACGTGCGGAACGGCGCCGCAATTCGGCACACCATGGCCTGAGGGCTGCCGCCGGCTCAGCTCTCTTGAGACTCGCCGCCCCGCCCGTGCACCTTCGCCGTTGACGAGGAGCCGGCATCCTTGGCCGAAGTTGCCGGCTGTCGTCAGGCGGGATCCTGCGAACCCGATCGGTTCCAGGCTGGATCGTAGATCGCTGTGTAGGGCTGAACGCGCATCGCCGGTCGATCTTCGGTCGAGATCAGGACGTCGAGCTGGATGAAGCGGTGACCCTTCTTTTCGAACAACTCGAGCCGGCGGGCCCGCACGCTCAGGGTCGCATCCCAGTGCACCTTGCCAAACAGTCGGACCCGCGAGCTGACATGCATCCATGGGGGGAGCTCCACGCTGTTCGACAGGATGGCATCGGCGAACCGGAGCAGGTGTCCGGGATGAATCAGCCTTTCCTGCTCGAACACTCGACACGACTCGCGCACCTCGGTGAGCTGCTGGCGCGCGTCGGCCTCGCTGACTCGCACAGTGAGCGACGGAAGGTTCCTGAGCGCGTCAAGGCTCTCCGGGTTGGCGGCGAACTTCTCCGACGGCCTTGTGTCCGGCCAGCGGGCTGGGTCGGGGGGCGGATCGGTTTGATTGCGCTCGGCCCGACCGCTCGCGCAGATCTGTCCGGACTGATCGACTGCTGAGACCTGGAACGATACTCCCGCGCCTGTCCCTAGCTCTGCGACCAGAGTGATGGTGTCCCCGTCGCACACGGGCCTAAGGAACCGGGCATCGAGCGCGCCGTGCTCCAGCCAGGCGGAACCCCACTCCTCGGTCACCGCCGAGACAAGGTAGGAAAAGACGTCCACGCCCGGAACCAAGCCGCCCCTCAATCCAACCGTGCGCGCCCAATCCGGGTCATGAACGAGATTCGGATGGTCAACCGCGCGGTTGAAAGCGAGAAGAGTGCGCTGCACGCTTGCGAGATTAACCCCAACGTCAGAAAACCGCGACATTGCTTCAGTGCTGGCCGTGGAGAACCTCAGTGGCGTTGGGAGCCCTTAGAATCGCATCGGGCTCAGCAGAAATCCGGAGCCTACCGATGATTCTGGGCGGCGGCCGCGTGACAGGGGTTGGATCAAACTACGCACGCTGACGCTCGGCCCTCGGCGACGGCACCCACGAGCCGCCGGTGAAGGCCGATGTCTGCAAGGCGATCAGAAAGAGGCCCGCGCAACCGTTCACGTTCAGCTCGGCGAACAACTCAACGGCTAAACGGAACAAGATTGGAACCCTGAGCCGCCCGAGAAAATAGGAGGCACGTTTCTGAATGGCGACTGCGGCTCAAGATTCCTCTGGCGTCGAGCACCCCGGCGGCTCGCGATCCGGATGGCGGGTGAGCGGCCGCTACGTGGAGGCCTGCAACTGCGAAGCGATCTGCCCTTGTCGCAAGATCGGCGGCGGCGAAGGTAGCCGCGCCCAGTTCCAACTCTGTCAGTTCGCTCTGGCGTGGACAGTCGACAGCGGGTATTTCGGCGAGTTGGAGATGGCGGGATTGCAGACCGTCCTGGCCGGCTACTGGGACGAGGACGAGCCCGGCAGCCCGTGGCGAGTCCACCTGTACATCGACGCACACGCTGATGAGGCCCGCCGCGCCGCGCTTGCCGACATCTTCCTGGGGCGAGTCGGGGGAACACCCACCAAAAACTACGCGCCGGCGATCAAGGAGGTGTATGGCATCAGTCCCGTCGACATCGAGGTGAGTAATGAACGAGGTGCCAGCGGATCCGTGCCGGCGACGCCGTCACGGTAGTGGCCCGGTCATCCTTTCCCTCCGAGGCCGGCGTCACCTGCGGCATCCCCGGTCATGACCGGCCCGGCGAGGAGCTGGTTCACGACCTCCTGACGGTAACCGACGGCCCCTTGGACTTCAAATTCCGTGGTCGCCGCGGCTTCGCTGCTACGTTCGATTATCACGGCTGATCTGGCGCGCGTTGATCCCCGGCGCAGCCGCGACGCAGGTCGAGTTGAATTGAGGGGGCTTACGGCATGACTCTTGGCCGCATCGGCATCTGGACCAGCACGCTCGATGCCCAACCGGCCCTTGCGGCTCAGGAGGCTGCCCAAGAGCTGGAGCAGCTTGGCTATGCCGCGATCTGGTTCCCCGAATCGGTCCGGCGCGAGGCTCTCAGCAACGCCGGACTCCTACTCGCCGCGACCCGGCGGATCACCGTCGCGACCGGAATCGCCAATATCTACGCGCGGGATGCCACGACCATGGCGGCCGGGCAGAAGACGCTTGCCGAGGCGTACCCGGGCCGCTTTCTGCTCGGCCTGGGCGTCAGCCACCAGCCCAACGTGGAGCTGGTTCGAGGCCACGTCTATGGGAAGCCGGTCGCCACCATGCGCGCCTACCTTGAGGCCATGGCAAGAGCCCCATATCAGTCGGTCGAGCCGGCCGAGAAGCCGGAGACGGTGCTCGCGGCTCTCGGGCCGAACATGCTCAAGCTGGCTGCCGAGCGCACCTCAGGAGCCCATCCCTACTTCGTCCCCGTCGAGCACACCAGGCTCGCTCGCGAGGCGCTTGGCCCGAATGCTCTGCTGGCGCCCGAGCAGGCGGTGGTGCTCGAGTCGGATCCCGGCCGGGCCCGGGCGATCGCCCGCGAACACACCCAGCACTACCTTCGCCTACCCAACTACGTCAACAACCTGCGCCGGCTCGGTTACACGGATGCCGACGTTAGCGGCGCCGGCAGCGATCGACTGGTGGACGATGTCGTCGCATGGGGCGACCTCTGGGTGCGGTCACCTCACGCATTCGGGCCCAATTCGCGGCCGGAGCGAACCATGTCTGCATCCAGGTCATCGCCGAGGACCCGAGGGCGCTGCCCGTCCGGGAGTGGAGGATCCTGGCGGGCGAGCTGATTACTTAGCCAAGGAGCGAATTTGGACTGGTAGGCCGCCCGGCACCTCAGTCGTTGGCTGGCGCAGGATATGGAGGCGGCCGCCAGGATCCAGGGAGAGGCGTTCATGTCAGCGATCATCGATGTACAGGGCCTGACCAAGAGCTACGGGGGCAAACGCGGCATCACGAACGTCTCCTTCCGTGTCGAGGAAGGTGTGGTTTACGGGTTTCTCGGCCCAAACGGAGCCGGCAAGACGACCACCATCCGCCTGCTGATGGCTCTGCTGCGCGCCGATGCCGGAACGGCGCGCATCGCTGGCAAGGACATCTGGCGCGACTCGGTCGAGATCAAACGAATGATCGGCTACCTGCCCGGCGAGCTCTCGTTGGACCCGGGTCTGACGGGGGCACAGATTCTTGACTACTTCGGCCACCTGCGCGGTGGCGTCGACAGGACGTATCTAAAGCAACTCATCGAGCGACTTGACCTCGACCCGCGCGTCAAATTCCGCCACTACTCCAGCGGCAACAAGCGCAAGGTGGGCCTGGTCCAGGCATTCATGCATCGCCCTCGCCTGCTGATCCTCGACGAGCCGACCAGCGCGCTGGACCCGTTGAACCAGCAGGAATTCGGTCGTCTGGTGGGCGAGGTCCGGGCTGAGGGAGGCACGATCTTCCTCTCCTCGCATGACCTGACCGAGGTGGAGCAAACCTGCACCCGTGTGGCCATCATTCGCGACGGGCAGCTGGTGCGCGAGGGCGGGATGGCGGAGTTGAAGGACATCAAACGCCATGAGGTGACTATCACGTTCGCCGGACCGGCGCCGTCGGCAGCGTTCCGGAACCTCGACGGCGTGGAGGACTTGGAGGCACTGGCCGATGGGTACACCCTGCGCCTGGTGGTCCAGGGTGGGGTGGATGCGGTCATCAAGGCCGCCGCGCAGCACTCGGTCGTCACTCTCACAACTCACGAACCCAGCCTCGAGGATGTCTTCCTCCGTTACTACCGGGAGGGAGCCGCGAGGGAGAACAATGTGGCTTAGGAGCGTCTATCTCAAGACGTTGCGTGACCTTCGTGTCCCGATTCTTGCCTGGGGTCTGGGAATGGGCTGCCTGATGGCCCTCGTCCTGGCCACGGTTCCATCACTGCTGGCAACGCCGCAGGCGCGCGCCTCAATGGTTGCATTGGGTCCCAGCTTCGCGTGGTTCGCCGAACCGATAGGTGTCGACACCCCCGGCGGCTACGCGACCTGGAAGTACGGGCTGACGATTCTGTTGGTTGTGATCTGGCCGATTTTGGCTCAGACCGGCCTGCTGCGCGGCGCGGAAGAGCGTGGGTCGCTGGACGCGCTGCTGTCGCTGCCGCGCGGACGCACCCGGGTGGCGTTGGAGGTTGTGGCCGCAATAGGGACGGCACTGCTGGTGATGGGATTGCTCGTCGGCTTCCTGGTGTATGCCGGTGGTGCGAAGGCGGGCGCGGACTTTGGCCTGGGTGATGCGATCCTGTTTGGGGTCAACCTCGCCTTGATCGCCGGGGTGTTCGGAGCCATCGCGCTGCTGATCTCCCAATTCACCTGGGAGCGTCGAGCGGCGGTGGGCTCGACGGCCGGGTTGCTGCTCCTGTTCATCGTCCTGGACATGGCGCATCGGGTCATCCCCAACACGGTGTGGCTTGCCCGACTATCCCCCGTGTACTACTACAACCTGAGCAAATCCCTGGTGCCGAGCCATGGCACGAATGTCGGTGCGATGCTGCTGCTGCTGGCTTTGACCGTGCTTCTCGATTGCGTCGCCATCTGGCTGTTCGCACGGCGCGATATAGGTGGGGTGGTGGACCTGCCGGCCTTCCTGCGCCTTCCGAAGGGAACTCCTCGCGCCCGGTACTCCCCTCTCCATGGCGATTGGTCCCTGCGCTCCGTTTACTCGCGCAGCCTTTCAATGATTGCCGTGCCAACGGCGTGGTGGACCCTGGGCATCGCTGGGTACGCCGCCTGGATGGTCGTCGTCGTCAAACAAACAGAGGTGCAGATGAGCGAAATTCTGGAGAGCTCACCGCTGATGAGGGACTTCCTCAAAGTTGGAGGGAGTGATGTCGCAATCAACTCCACGATCCTGAGCGCGATCTTCATCTTCCTGCCGCTCTTGCTGATGGCCTTCGCCGTCACCCAGGCAAATCGCTGGTCCGCCGACGAGGACGATGGAAGGTTGGAGTTGGTGCTGTCCACACCACAGCCTCGCCTGCGTGTCCTGCTGGGACGCTTTGCCGCCCTGGTCACGGCCACGGTCGCCATTGCGGCGCTGACCCTGGCCGCCACGGCGCTCGCGTCCGCCGCCAGCGGCCTGCAGCTGAACCCCGGGAACCTGGCTGCCGCGACCCTGTCCATGATTCCGCTCGGGCTCCTGGTGGCCGCGCTTGGCTATCTGCTCTCCGGCTGGCTGCGGGCGTCGGTTGAGACCGGGCTGCTGAGCTTCCTACTCGTGATCTGGTTCTTCATCAGCTTCATCGGCCCCGGCCTGAGCTGGCCGGAAGCGACCCTGCGACTGTCCGCCTTCTACTACTACGGCACGCCCCTGCTGAACGGCCTCCCGGTTCTGAGTACGGCTGCAATCCTGGCTGCCGCTGCGATGGCCCTTGGACTTGCCGCGGTCCGCTTTGTGCGCAAGGACATCGGCCGCTGAACCCGGGGTGATCACCCCCTGTCGGTGCCGGTGGGGGTTGGCGATGGACAGAAGCGATCGCCCGTGAGCGACATTGCTCAGCGACGCCTGCGTGCCCAGCGACTCACTGGCGAGCCCTTCGCGTCGCCGGTCGAGGCGGTCCGCTGGCTGGGCGCCGTGCAATCGCAGGACTACGGCGGAGCCAAGTGGGCGCTTGGCCAGCGCACCCGGAACGCAACTGAGGCCGAACTCGACCGGCTCTTCGACGAGGGGGCAATCCTGCGCACCCACGTGTTGAGGCCGACCTGGCACTTTGTGACTCCTGCGGACATTCGCTGGTTGCTCGAGCTGACCGGGCCCAGGGTCAAGACGAAACTTGCCGGCCGCCTGCGCGAGCTCGAGATCGATGACGGCGATGTGAAACGCGCCACGGCCGCATTCACCGCTGCCCTGACTGGTGGCCAACACCTCACGCGTCCCGAGCTTGCCGACGTCCTGGGAAAAGCCGGCATCGCGGTGGGCGGCCAGCGACTTCCTCACCTGATAATGCGTGCCGAACTCGACGGGCTCGTCATCAGCGGCCCGCGACGGGGCAGCCAGTTCACCTACGCACTCCTCGAGGAGCGCGTGCCCAAGGCGCCTCCGCTCGAGCGAGACGAGGCACTCGGCGAGCTCGCCCGAAGGTATTTCCAGAGCCACGGACCGGCCCAGATACCCGAACTTTGTCTGGTGGTCGGGGCTGACCGTGGCAGCGGCGCGAACCGCGCTCGCGCTGGCCGGCGCCTCCCTTGAGCACGAGTCGAGCGAGGGGAGGGACTACTGGTTCGACGCCGGGGCGGACCCTCTCTACAAACCAGCAATGGCAGGCCACCTGCTGCCCAACTTCGACGAATACACAGTCGCCTACCGGGACAGATCAGCGGTGGTCGATCCCCAAGCTCCCATTGATGCGGCACTCTTCTCGTTCGGCAGCATCCTCTCCAATATCGTCACCGTCGAGGGGCGGGTACGGGGAGCCTGGCGGCGCAGCAGTACCCGGGCGGGACTGCAGGTCGAGATCAGCCTGCTCACCCCTCTCGGAACCGCCGAGATCTCCGCGCTCGAGCAGGCCGGCCGCAGGCTGGGCCGCTTCTTGGGCCGCCCGGTTCATCTGCATGGACTTCGAACGCGAGCCTGAGCAGTGCGGGCAGGTGGCGGCCCAGGCCACAATGCCCGCGCCCGATGTGCGAACATTTGATCGCAGTTCAGCCGCCCGCGCCGGGATGTCAGAGGTAGCGATGGAAGCCGACACGTTGGGTCTCAACACGGCCTTGCCGACAACCCTCGTGATCGACCTCAACTGCGCCTTCGCGTCGATCGAGCAGCAGCACAACCCCGAGCTTCGGGGACGGCCGCTCGCCATTGCGGCCTACGCAACGGGGGCGGCGACAATCGTGTCCTCATCGAGGGAGGCGCGTGACCTCGGCATCAAGACCGGCATGCGGGTGTTCGAGGCGAGGGCGATCTATCCCCGGATCGTGGTCATGGAGCCCAACCCGCCTCTCTATCGAGCCGCCTCCGACAAATTGATGGAGATTCTCGATCGCCACAGTCCGGACGTGCTGCGGATGTCGATCGACGAGGCGTCGATGAGCCTTGCCGGCACTCCCGACCTGGCCAGGCTCGGCACCGAGGGTGTCGCCCGGGCGATCAAGCAGGCGCTGCGAGCGGAGGTGGGGGAGTGCGTCACCTGCTCGGTGGGAATTTCGACCTCCATCTGGATGGCAAAACAGGCGTCCAACCTGGATAAGCGCGACGGGCTGCAGCGGATCGACCATTCCAATCTCCTGGCCGTATTCGAGCGCCTGGCGCTGACCGACCTCTCGGGGATCGCGGCGGCCACCGCGGCGCGCCTCGGGCGAGCCGGCATCCCCACGCCTCTCGCCTTCCTGCGTGCCTCCGCCGACCGCCTCGCGGCGGCTGGAATGCGGCCGGCGGTGGCCGAGGGCTGGCGGCGACGTCTGCGCGGCTTCGAGGTTTCGAGCTTTGAGAGCGCCGCTCGCAAGAGCTACAGCCACTCCCACGTGCTCGCGAAGGCGACCGCCTCTCAGCGGGAGCTCGAGGAGCTGCTGATGCGGTTGGCGGACATGGTCGGCCGCCGGCTGCGTTCGGCCGGCCGCCGAGGGAGCGTGGTGTCGATCGGGATCGTCTATCGCCCTGACACCGACCGCTTCTCGAAGCAATCGAAGCTGCCCGCGCCGATCGGTCGAGGTGACGAGATTTACCAGGCGGCCCTGGCGCTGCTCGGCCAGCGGGATCCCGTCCGCCAGGTCGGCACGCTGGGCGTCGGTCTATCCGGACTGAGCGCTGCCGACGCGTCACAGATGGACCTCTTTGCCGGCCCCTCCTCGCCCAGACCGGACCGTCTGGAGGCGGCGCTCGACGCGATCCGCGATCGCTTCGGCGAGGACGCCGTTCAACGCTCGCGCCTGCTCGGTCGGGCGCCCGTGGTTCGCGATCGTATCGCCTTCGGCAACACCGGTCACCCGGAAGATGAGAAGCGTGGCTGACCCGCCCCTTGCCCTTAGGGTTAGACGGTGATGAGCATCCCCCGATCGCGATTCGGCCGGACCGGTCATGACAGCTCCCGCGTCCTCTTCGGCGCCGCCGCCCTGGGTGGGGTCAGCCAGGATGTCGCGGACCGGACTCTCGAAGTTCTGCTCGAGTACGGCGTGAATCACATCGATGTGGCAGCGAGTTACGGCGATGCCGAGCTGCGAATCGGGCCCTGGTTGCGGCGCGAACCCGGCCGGTTCTTCCTCGCCACCAAGACCGGGGCGCGTTCAGCGCGGGGAGCCCGGGAGGATCTTCAGCGATCGCTCGACCGGATGGGTGTCGACCATGTCGACCTCTGGCAGTTGCACAACCTCGCCGACCCAATCGAGTGGGACACCGCGCTCAGCCCGGGCGGCGCGCTCGAGGCCGCGGTCGAGGCGCGCGAAGAGGGACTCGTGAAATGGATCGGGGTGACCGGCCACGGCATTCAGATCGCCGCCAACCATCGCCGCAGTCTCGCCCGTTTCGACTTCGATTCGGTGCTGCTGCCCTATAACCGCATCACATCGGCGATTCCCTACTACGCCGAGAACTTCGAGGCGCTGGCGGCAACCTGCGCCGAGCGCGGCGTTGCGATCCAGACCATCAAGTCGATCGCTCGCGGCCCCTGGCTCGGACGGGGGCGGACCGCGACCACCTGGTACGAGCCGATGACCGAGCAGAACGATATCGACCTCGCCCTGTGGTGGGTGATGGGCCGCCCGGGGTTGTTCGTCAACAGCGTGGGCGACGTCGACCTGCTGCCCAACTTCCTGGCCGCGGCCAGCCGCTTCGAGTCGCGGCCGAGCGACGCCGAGATGGATGGCCTGGTCGCTCGAGCAAAGCCGGAGCCGCTCTTCGTCTGAGGGTCAGCCGACCCGACCGCTTTAGCGACGGCTCCGCTCAGTCATCGAGGGCGGAGCGCACCAGGTCGCGAAACTCGTCGTCGGAGACGGCGAGGCCGTCGGCTGGCCGCATCTGGATCGTCCCCTTGGCCGTCCTGAGCTTCGGGTGGCGGGCGACGAAGCCGGCGTCGCGGCCCTCCTGCCAGCCGTAGATCGAGACGCCGTGCTTCCAGACGCCGAGGAAGAGGCGGCGGCGGCCAACCTTATAAGTGGGTATCTGGTACGAGAGCACCAGTT
>CAXMLP010000255.1:0-5129 GCA_964194225.1 uncultured bacterium
ATGATCATGTCCTTGATCCGGCCGACGATCTTCACATATCCGTCCTGCGCCATCACGCCAAGGTCGCCCGTGTGCATCCAACGTGCACCGTCGATCGCCTCGGCGGTCCGTTCCGGATCCTCCCAGTAACCCAGCATCACGCTGTAGCCTCGGGTCTGGAACTCTCCTGAGCTTCCGCGTGGCAGGGTCCGGCCGGTCTCCGGATCGGCGATCCGGATCTCGACGTGCGGCATCACGCTGCCGACGGTCGCCGTGCGGTGCTCGAGGTCGTCCGCGGCTCCGGTCTGAGTCGAGACCGGCGAGGTCTCGGTCATCCCGTAACAGATCGTCACCTGGCTCATGTGCATGCGGTCGATCACCTTGCGCATGACCTCGATCGGACACGGTGCGCCGGCCATGATCCCCGTGCGCAGCGAACTCAGGTCATAGCTTGGGAAGTCCTCGCGGCCGAGCTCGGCGATAAACATCGTCGGCACGCCGTACAGAGCGGTGCAGCGTTCCCGCTGTACGGCCTCGAGCACCGCTGCGGGCTCGAACTGCTCGGACGGGAGCACCACACACGCGCCGTGAGAGGTGGCGGCCAGATTCCCCATCACCATGCCGAAGCAGTGGTAGTAGGGGACCGGCACGCAAATCCGGTCGTGTTCGGTGATCCCGCAACCCTCGCCAACGAAGAATCCGTTGTTGAGGATGTTGTGGTGACTGAGCGTTGCACCCTTCGGGAATCCGGTCGTGCCGCTCGTGTACTGGATGTTGATCGGGTCGCTCGAGTCCAGCTGAGCCGAGCGCTCGCGCAGCTCGTCTTCCCCCACGCTGCCGCCGGCAGCGATCAGCTCGCCCCAGGAGTCCGTATCGAAGAACACCGCCTGCCCAAGGTCCGGCAGCTCTCCCCGCACCGCGTCGACCATCGTGCGGTAGTCGCTGGTCCGAGTCTGGGCGGCGGCGATCACCATCCTGCATCCGGACTGGGCCAGGGCATAGCGAAGCTCGTGGAGGCGGTAGGCCGGATTGAGGTTGACCAGGATCACTCCGGCCTTCGCGCTCGCGTATTGCACCAGCGCCCATTCGATTCGGTTGGGGCTCCAGACCCCGACCCGGTCACCGACGCCGAGACCGACGGCCATCATCCCGCGGGCCAGCCGATCCACCCGGCCGTCGAACTCGCGGTAGGTCACCCGCAGCTCCTGATGGCAGCTCACGAACGCCTCGCGGTCGGGATGAGCCGCGGCGGTTCGTTCCAGGTTGGCCCCGATCGTCTCTCCCAGCAGCGGCTTGGTGCCCAGGCCGTGCGCGTAGGACGGGTCCATGGACTCCCAGTGTTGCCGAATCCGGAGACCGCGGCAAGTCACAATGGACAGTCCGTTCCCTCAGCCGGCACGACGGAGAGCCCATGTCCAAAGTCCTGATCACCGGAGCTGCTGATGGCCTTGGCCATGGACGTGTGACCCGGCGTCTTCGGCGGGGGCTCACGCCAGCGCTGGTCGCGCTGCTGTGCCCGGCGACGGGGATCTCGGCCCCGCCATCGCCCGTGCTCGCCCCTCCGGCGGCGGCCCGGTTCAGCTACCAGATCGGCGGAGCGTTCAGCCCGCCCCCCGGAGCGCAGATCATCGATCGCGACCGCCATGCGCAACCTGTGCCCGGTCGCTACGACATCTGCTACCTCAACGCATTCCAGGCCCAGCCCGAGGAACTGGCGTGGTGGCGCGCTCATCACCACCGTCTGCTGCTGTTCGCTCGGGGACGCGCGGTCATCGATACCACCTGGAATGAGCAGCTGCTGGACACCTCCACCGTCGGCAAACGAGCCGAGCTGGCCGGGATTCTCGCCGGGTGGATCCGGGGCTGTGCCCGGACCGGGTATCAGGCCGTCGAGCCGGACAACCTCGACTCGTGGCAGCGTTCGATGGGCCACCTGACCCGGCGGGACAACCTTGCCCTGGCTGCCCTGTTGATCCGCCGGGCCCACGCCGCTGGGCTGGCCATCGCCCAGAAGAACACGGC
Source organism: uncultured bacterium (assembly GCA_964194225.1). Classification (GTDB taxonomy): domain Bacteria; phylum Chloroflexota; class Dormibacteria; order Dormibacterales; family Dormibacteraceae; genus CAXMLP01. Next base: position 2,002 of record CAXMLP010000255.1, read on the forward strand.
CGAGGTCGCCGGCGCCGGCCGGCGGTTGGGGTTCGACTTCGCGATCGCGGAGGAGTGCCAGGTGTACTCCGAATGCGGCGCCTACACCCGGGCCTACGGACGCGAGGTAATCGAGATCGAGTACCAGGACAATGGCGGCGAGGCGAACTTCGGCGCGGCCTGCCGGGCTCGGGGCTCAGCGATCAGCATCATCCTGCGCGATCGAAACGTCACGCCGGCCGGCCGGCGCGGCTTCGTGGAGCGCCGCTGCCTCTGAAGCCGTCAGTCGGGCTCGAAGATCAGCCGCGGACCACTGCGTTGCGACTCAGCGGTGAATGTCGCGGTGGCGCGGTTGAGCGCGAACACGATCCGCTCGGCCTCGTCGGTTCGCACCACGACCCGCCGGCCCTCATCGAGCACGTCGCTGATCATCCCAGCGACCCGGGAGTCAAGGTAGGCGACGACCACGGAGCGGCCGACCTGGGGCATGACTCTGAGCGGCATCAGCCCAGTATGCAGGGGAGGGATCGCCGAAAGCGGCCGGGCCCCAACACGGCCCCGGCCAAAACCAGCACAGCCTTGGCTAAGCGGGAACAGCTAGCTCGTCGGCGTACAGCTCGCCGCGCTCGGCCTTCTCGCCCAGCGACACGGGCGGGATGAAGCGCTCACCGTAGCGCTCGGCCAGCTCTCGGGCCCGAGCCACGAAGGCCGCCGGTCCGCGCGCACCGCTGTCACCTTCGGACTCAGCGCCGTAGCCATTGATGTACTGCAGGACCCCGCCGGTCCAGCCCGGGAAACCAATGCCCAGGATCGACCCGATGTTGGCATCGGCCACTGACTCGATCACGCCCTCGTCGACGCACTTGACCGACTCGATCGCCTCAGCGAACAACATTCGCTCCTCCAGATCCCGGAGCGAGATCGAGGACGGATCCTCAACCGCGGGGAAGGCCTCACGCAGACCGGACCAGAGGCCGACTCGGTTGCCCTCCGCGTACTCGTAGAAGCCGCGTCCCTCGAGCCGTCCGGGACGGTCGAACTCGTCGAGCATCCGGTCGATGACCTGCTCTGAGGGATGTGCGTCCCAGCCGCTGGAGGCGGAGTCAGCCGCATCCTTGGCCGCGTTTCGGATCTTGCGCATCAGCTTCAAGTTGAGCTCATCCGAGAGCTGCAACACCGGTGCGGGATAGCCGGCCTGGGAGGAAGCCTGCTCGATCGTCGGGGCCGGAATGCCCTCCAGCAGCATCGCGATGCCCTCGTTGATGAACGTGCCGATGACCCGGCTGGTGAAGAACCCGCGGCTGTCGTTGACTACGATCGGCGTCTTCTTGATCAGCTTGGCCACGTCGAGTGCGCGGTACAGCGTCTCCTCCGAGGTCTTCTCCCCCTTGATGATCTCCAGCAAGGGCATCTTGTCCACAGGGCTGAAGAAGTGGAGGCCGATGAACTCCTCGGGCCGAGAAACGCCCTCGGCCAATCCGGTGATCGGCAGCGTCGACGTGTTCGATCCGAGCAAGGCCCCGTCCGCAAGATACGGCTCGATCTCGGCGAACACGGCCGCCTTGACCTTCGGATCCTCAAACACCGCTTCGATCACCAGCTCAGCCCCCGCCGCGTCGGCGGGATCAGCCGTCGGGGTGATCCGGGCAAGCAGCTGATCGCCGAGCTCCTGGGTGGAGCGCCCGCGGGAAACCGCCTTCTCGACCAGCTTGACCGAATACGCCTTGCCGCGCTCGGCGGCCTCGAGCGACACGTCCTTCAGCACGACCTCGATACCTGCGCGGGCGGACACGTAGGCGATCGCCGCGCCCATCATCCCCGCGCCGAGCACGACCATCTTGGTCGGCCGGAACGTCTCCAGCCCGTCCGGCCGGTCACGAGAGCCGTTGACCCGCTGCAAATCGAAGAAGAACGCCTGGATCATGTTCTTGGACACCTGGCCGGTGACCAGGTCGACGAAGTACCGGCCCTCGATCTCGATCGCGTTGTCGAAGTCGACCTGGGCCCCCTCGACCGCTGCGGCCATGATGTGATGCGGCGCCGGGTAGTTCGCGCCCTTCAGCTGCTTGCGCAAGTTGGCCGGGAAGGCGGGCAAGTTCTGCGCGAGCTTGGGGTTGCTCGGCGCACCGCCGGGGAGCTTGTAGCCCTTCACGTCCCACGGCTGGACCGCCTCCGGGTTCGCCTTGATCCAGGCCTTTGCGGCCGGCACCAGCTCATCGGGAGAACCGACGACCTCGTCGAGGATCCCCAGCTCCCTCGCCTTGGCTGGACGGTGACGCTGGCCCTGCAGCAGCAGCTGCATCAGGGCGTCGACGATCCCGAGCATCCGCACGGTGCGGACGACGCCACCCGCGCCCGGCAACAGCCCGAGCTGGACCTCCGGGAAGCCGAGCTGGACCTTCGAGTCGTCCACCGCGATCCGGTGGTGGCAGGCCAAGCAGATCTCCAGGCCGCCGCCGAGGGCAGCGCCGTTGATCGCCGCGACCACCGGCTTGCCGAGCGTCTCCAGGCGTCGCAGCTGACGCTTGATGTCCCGGAGGCCCTCGCCGATCTCCGCGGCATGCTCCTTGGTGGCGAGCTTCAGGTCGTTGAGGTCGCCACCGGCGAAGAAGGTCTTCTTGGCCGACGTGATGACCACCCCGGTGAGCTCGTCCTTCTCGGCCTCGAGCCGGTCGACCGTGGCCGACATCGAGGCCTTGTAGGCCGCGTTCATGGTGTTGGCCGACTGATTGGGATCGTCGAGGGTGAGGACGACGATCCCGTCCTCATCGCGATCCCAGCGGATGGTGCTGCTGCTGTCAGAACTCATCTAGATTGCCTCCACGACCGTCGCGATTCCCATGCCGCCACCGACGCACAGCGTCGCGAGGCCGTACCTGCCGCCCGTGCGGTGCAGCTCGTCGATCAGCGTGCCGAGGATCATCGCCCCGGTGGCCCCGAGCGGGTGGCCCATCGCGATCGCGCCACCGTTGACGTTGACCTTGCTCATGTCAAGGCCCATGTCCTTGACGAAGCGCAGGACGACCGCGGCGAACGCCTCATTGATCTCGACCAGGTCGAGGTCCTCGACGCTCAGCCCAGCTTTGCCCAGCGCCTTGCGGCTGGGCGGCGCGGGGCCGGGGAGCATGATCGTCGGATCGGACCCGGAA
>CAXMLP010000256.1:0-10022 GCA_964194225.1 uncultured bacterium
GTCGGGGACCAGGTCGGCACCGGCAGCCTGCGCCAGCCGTCTCCCCTGACCCCCTTCCACGACGCAGATCGCATCGAAGACCTCGGCCGCTCGAGAGCCGACCTGGTCATGGGCGGGACCGGCCAGGTCGCCCAGCTCGCGCATCTCTCCCAGGACCGCCAGCCGGCGACCTCGGCGGGGACCTTCGGCGATCGCGTCGAAGGCAGCCAGCATGGATTCGGGACTGGCGTTGTAGGCGTCGTCAACCACTGCAAACCCGCCCGGTGCGGCAATCGTCTGCAGCCGGTGCTCGACACTGATGTGGCCCAGCCCGGCGGCGGCCTCCGCCAGCGGAACCCCCAGGAATTCGGCGGCGGCCAGGGCGGCGAGCGCGTTCCGCGCCTGGTGGCGGCCGGGCAACCCGACCTCAACCAACCGGCCCCTCAGCGTGAACCGACCGGACTGGTAGTTCTCCCCTCGGACATCTCCCCCCTGCAACCCGAAGGTGCGGACCGGCGCGCTGCTGAGCTGGCGCAGGATCCCGGTCAGGGGATCGTCGTGGTTGAGAACGGCGAGGCCGTCCGCCGGCAGCGCGGCCACCAGCTCGCCCTTCGCCCGCGCGATCCCTTCCCGAGAGCCTAAGAATTCGATGTGAACAGTGCCGATCCCGGTCACCACCCCGACCCGGGGCGAGGTCAGCCTGGCCAGCCGGGCGATCTCGCCCGGGGCCTGCATCCCCATCTCGATGACAGCGGCCGTGTGAACACCGGGCTCCAGCCGCAGCAGCGTCAGGGGAACACCCGTTTCGGTGTTCAGGTTGCCGAGGGTCTTCAGCACCGTGTATCGCGTGGCCAGTGCCGCCGCCAGCATCTCCTTCGTCGAGGTCTTCCCATTCGAGCCGGTGACGCCGACGACGACCGGGTTGACCTCGAGCAGGCGCCGCCGGGCAGCCTCGTACAGCGCCTCCCAGGTGTCGGGAACGACGATGCACGCAGCGCCCCCGGACTCCACCGCGCGCTCGACGACGATCCCCGCCGCGCCCCGCGAGATGGCGTCGGCGACGAAGCGGTGGCCATCGGTGGTCGCGCCGCGGAGGGCAAAGAAGAGTCCCCCCGGCAGGACTTCCCGGCTGTCGGTGTGGGCGGACGTGAAGGCACGCTCCACCCCCGGCATCCGGAGCAGCCCGCCGGGTCGTCCGGGTATGGGAGGCGTTACCTGCCCGGGGTGGGCGCGATGTGCCATTGGAGCACTATCGACTGGGCAACCTTCTTCCAGATTGGAGCGGCCACGATGTATCCATCGTTGAGGATCCAGCTTTCGTTATGGGGCTTGCGAATCACGACGAGCATGGTGAAGCGGGGGTCGCTGGCAGGCATGTAACCGACGTAGCTCGACCAGACATCCAACCCATATTTACCATCGATGGGCATCTGGGAGGTTCCCGTCTTGCCCCCCTCATCGTTCTGGAACCCTTCGATTCGAGCCTCGTGGCCGGACCCGCGCTGGACGACCGCCTTCATCATCTCGTTCATCTGGGCGGCCGTGTCGGGAGCCACAACCACCTGTGACGGGGTCTGGGAGATCAGGCTCGGCCGTCCGCCAACGCGCTCCACCACGTGGGGCTGAACCGAGCGCCCGCCGTTCGGCACGACGTTGATGGCGCTGATCATCTGGACCATGTTGGAGTTGATGCCCTGGCCGTAGGCCATCGTGGCCATCTCGGAATCGCGATAATCGGCCTGGGAGCGGAGCGGCGACGCTGACTCCGCCGCAACATCGATGCGCGACGGCGTGGCGAATCCGAACTTGCCCAGGTTGCGGTAGAAGGCGTCCTTGCCCTCCATCTGCAGGGCCCGGATCGCACCGACGTTGAGTGATGACTCGAGCACCTTGGTGAAGCTGATCATCCCTTTGTTGGCGCGGTCCCAGTCGTGCAGGGTGACGCCGCCCACCGTTATGTAGCCGGGGTCGATGATGGTCATGCCGGGCGTGATGGCGTGGTTGTCCAGCGCCCCCGCCAGCGTCACCACCTTCATCGTCGAACCCGGCTCATAGAGATGGGAGACGATCGGGTCGATGAACTTGTCAACCGAGGTTCGGGCGAAGTCATTGGCGTTGTAAGTGGGGTAGTCGGCCCAGGCGATGATCCCCCCGGTGTGGGGGTCCATCACGATGATGCTGCCACTCTCGGCCTTGTTCTTGATTACCCCCTCAGCCAGCGCCTGCTCGACGGCGTGCTGGATGTTGGCATCAATTGTCAGTTGGAGGTCGGCGCCCTGGACCGGCTCGCGGCGCGACTCGCCGCCCACGATGATCTCCCGGCCGGCGAGGTCTTGAAACGTTGACATCGACCCGCTCCGGCCGGCCAGCTCCTGCTGATAGAAGGCCTCCACCCCGTACTGACCGATGCCCTGGTGATTGACGAAGCCCAGGAGGTTGGCGGCCAGGGTCGTGTTGGGCGACCCACCAGGGAGATAGGAACGCTGACTCTCGGGCTCCAAACCCACCCCGGGCAGATGGAGGGCTTTGAGCCGATCCGCCGCCGCTTTGGGTTGCCGCCGGGCGATATAGGCAAATTTTGATTTCGACGCCAACAGCGCCTGGATCTCCTCGACCGGCTTTCCGGTGGCCGAGCTGACGCCCTGGGCAACAGCGTCCCGCTTGGCCCGGGGGACCTGGTCGGGGGAGATGAAGACCGAGTAGACCACCTCGTTGATGGCCAGGGGCTGGCCGTTGCGGTCGTACACCATCCCGCGCGTGGCGGGCAGCTCGATCACCTTGCTGTACTGCGAAAGCGCGTCACCCGCCAGCTTGGAGTGCTGGGCGACCTGCCAGTAGACCAGCCGTCCCCAGATCAGCGAGGCCAGGAGCAGGGCGGCCGCGAGAAGCCAGAGAGCGCGCAGCCGAAAGCTCGGGTCGCGGCTGCCGGCGGAGATTCGCCCCCTCTCACCGGACCGGCCCCGCCGAAAGCCGGCAGCCTTCGCGCTGAGCGCCAAGCTACCTGCCTGCCGCCAGCGCGTCCTGGCTGCCGAGCACCCGCCGGCCGACCGAGGCCAGCGCGCGTTCCCACCGCGGCGTGAGATCAGGCGGCCGGGGGGGCGGGCTGTCGAGGACAACCCCGGCGTCCTGGAACTGGACGTACTTGTACGGCTGGGGGCGGACCAGATTTGTTTGAGCCGCCTCGGCCTCGATTCGAGCCGGCGACTTGATGCTGGCCTCCTCGTAGCGCAGGTGATCCTGTTCTGCCACCAGCTCCCCCTGCTGGGCCTGCAGCCGGCCGATCTCATAGGAGGCCTGCGTCGCGCCGGCGGCCTGCCCGAGGTAGAGAAGCACTCCGCCGAGGACGGCAGCGATCAACAGGTACATTCGCCCGAAGTCGCTGAACCGCTGCCGAAACGGCAGCCGGATGCTGCGGGCCGGCGCCAGCCGAAGCTGCGCGCGCCGGCGGTGGCGAATTCCCTGGCCGCGCAAAACCGCCCGAGCCGGCAGCCGCAACCGCGGCTCGGCCGGCTCCGGCCGAGCGGCCCCCCGGGGGCGGGCGGGCCTGAGTCCGATATTGGGATTGGTTACCAAGACTGTGTTGACCTCGTTAGCTAGTGCGTTGATTAGGACGTGAGGCGTTCGGCCACCCGCAGCCGGCCCGAGCGGGCCCGCGGGTTGGCGTTGATCTCGAGAGAGGAGGGCCGGACAGGCTTTCTTGTCACGACCCTCAAAAGGGCCCGGTGAGCGCAGGTGCAGACTGGCTGCTGGGGGGGGCAGACACAGTCCTTCGACTCGGCTGCAATGGTTACTTTGACCAATCGATCTTCAAGAGAATGAAAGGAGATGGCCGCCATGCGCCCACCGGGTGAAAGGATCTTGATCGCGGCTCCCAGCCCGGTCGCCAGGCTGCCCAGCTCGTCGTTGACCTCCATGCGTATGGCCTGGAAGGTCCGCGTCGCCGGATGGATGTCTTTGGGCCAGGCGGCTCTCGGGATGGCGTTCTCGACAGCGGCCGCGAGGTCCCTGGTTGTTGTCAGCGGGCGACGCCGAACTACGAAGTCCGCGATCCGGGACGCCCAGCGCTCCTCGCCCAGGCTTGAGATCACCCGGGCCAGGTCGCGCTGATCCATTCGGTTGACCAGATCGGCGGCGGAGACCGGTTGACCCGGATCCATCCGCATGTCCAGCGGCGCTTCGAAGCGGAAGCTGAACCCTCGCTCAGGCGAGTCGAGCTGGTGGCTGGAGAGCCCGAGGTCGAAGAGCACGCCATCCACTCGCTGCAGACCTGCCTGGCGGGCAAGGCTGTCGAGATCGGCGAAATTGCCCTGCACCAGGATCGGTGGCGGGTCGAACCCGGTCAGCGCATCTCGCCCCCGGGCCACCGCTTCGGGATCGCGATCGATCCCGAGCAGAAGCCCATTGGGTTGAATGCGCTCGAGCAGGGCGCGGGCGTGCCCTCCACCTCCCAGGGTGGCATCGATGAAGACGCCGCCCGGACGGGGCTGAAGGAGCTCTATTGCTTCTTGTAAAAGTACTGGCCGATGACGGTTCAGGTTCAGGTGGGTTGAGTTACCCGGTTAACGTTTTCCGTGAAATTGGAGAGCGCGGCGGCGGAGTAGCTGGCCCATCGATCCGCCGCCCAGATCTCGACCACCGTCTGGTTGCCGATCACCACAACAGAGGATTCCGGTTCGATCCCCGCCAGCCGGCGCTGTTCCTGGCTGAGGGTCACCCTCCCCTGCTGATCGAATTCGCAGGGGATTGCCAGCGCGTTCATCGCTCGGGAGAGCTCGCGCTGTTCGCGGGTCGCGTTCAAGGGCGAAGGCAGGACCTGCCGGAGTCCCTCCCACTCCTCGCGCGGATAGATGGTCAGGTTGAGCTCGGGTCCGATCGAGATGAAGCTCCCGTCGGGCAGCGCGTCCCGAAACTGCTTCGGGACCGCCAGGCGACCTTTCGCATCCACTTTCATACGCGAGGAGCCGGCGAACATTCATCTGTGTTCCTTCAAGACCGCGGTGATGGGAATGAGCGGAAGCTGCGACGTCATGCGGGGTGCCTTACTGCGACGTGTGCTGCGACGGATGCTGGGACGTTTCTTAATCACCACTCATCCCCACTAATCACCACGGATCCCCGCAACTGTAAGCAGTCTTAGATCACCGTGTCAATAGCTTGACCCACAACATGTAGGGACAAATCGGGGCACTATTTGCGTCAGATCAACATCTTGTAGGTGTTGCCGCGAGCCGACCCCGCATGGTGGGTCAGTTGCCAGGTGTTACGAACATTAGTTTGTGGTGGGGTCTGGTGGGGATTTCGGGAGCGGCGCCGGCCTGTTGAGTCCCGCGGGTGGGCTAAGGTGCGACTTGATGGTCGAACGTCCAACGGTCCTGTTCATCGAGGACGATCCCGCCATCGCCACGATGTACAGGCTCCGCTTGGAACTGGCGGGCTATGCGGTGGCCATCGCCGGCGATGGCGAGCTGGGTCTCGAGGCCGCGCGGGCGACGCTGCCGGCCCTGATCTTCCTCGACATCCGGCTGCCCAAGCTGGACGGGATGGCGGTGCTCGAGGCCCTGCGGGCGGATGAGAGGACTGCCCGACTGCCGGTCGTGGTCCTCTCCAACTACGGCGATGCCGCCACCGTGCAGCGGGCACTTGGGCTGGGCGCTCGGGAATACCTCATCAAGAGCCAGACCACTCCGGGGACGGTGCTGAGCGAGATCCCCACCTGGCTGGCGGGGCGCCCCTAAGCCGTCGAGCGCCTGCCTTGGATCGCCGGCAGGGCGACTGCCGATTCACTCAGCTCATCGAGCCGTTCTGCGAGCAGTGCCTTGCCCTTGTCGAGCCGGCGGAAGTAGGTCTGCTTGGAAATGTGGAGCGAGTCGAGCACCGTCTCATGGCTGCCGACCCGCCGGACGTAGTAATCAAGCAGGATCTGACCCGACTCAGCGTCGCGAGGAGATCGTGACGCGGCCAGCTCCTGGATCAGCTCCACAAGCAGGGAGTGCAGCTCGACGCCGGCCTCGGTGGGGGGCCCCGTCAAGCAGGGCAGCTCGGCGAGGGGGCTGCGGGCAAGTGCGACCGGGTCGTGCAGCGACTCGAGGGCGACCTTCACCTGGTCGCCGACCAGGGCGCCGGTCGGCCGAGCCCACGGCTGCGCGTTCGTAACGCGCGTCTCGAAAGAGAAGGCCACATAGCTCGACAGCCAGCCCAGCAGGCCCGAGAGGATGATGGTCCCGATAGGGATCGCGGCGTCCCACCGATGCCCCCCGTAAGCTGCACCGCCAACAGGATGGCGCCAGCGAAGGTCGTCGGAATCGCCGCGCAGAAGAGCCGGAAGACCACCGGCTGCCCCCGCCCGGGGCGGAGATAGTGGACGAAGATATCCGCCACGAGTCCGGTTGCCAGGTAGACCGGGACGTATTCGAGGTGAAACTTCAGGAACGAGATCAGAGCGCCGTTCACCGCCAGCACCAGGGTGAGGCCGCCAAAAGGCAGGCGGAAGGACCGCAGCAGGACCAGGCAGACCTGACCGGCGAGGAGCGCCTGAAAGCAGATTGCGATCACGCCGAGGTCCTGACCGACCCACCGGGGACTGACGACCGGGTCCTGGTGGCGGGCTGACAAGACATCGATTGCCGGATGGGCGAATTGGGTCATGAAGGTCAGCACGGAGAGCAGCAGCCCGGCCGATATGAGGACCGGAAAGCTCGCCACCGCCTGCCGCCTGGCCAGCGCTGACCGGAGGGGAGCCACAACGATCACGCCGGCGGCCGCCACCTCGAGCAGCCGCGGAGGTGAGAAGAGCTGATCGAGTCCCGGGTGGTCACCGAGCGCGACGACCCAATAGCGTTGGGCGACGAAGCCCACGCCCAGAATGACGCAGCCCGCGAGGGCCGCCAGGTAGCCATAGGGAAGGGCCCGATTGAGGGCCACCCCGCGAGTGTTGTTCACGTAGCCCGTGAGGAGCAAAAGCGCGGTCAGGGCAACCCAGCTGGCTTCCGCCAGCGCCTCCCGCCAGGGGCCGAGCACGCTGGCTGAGCCGAGCGGCCTGATGCTGTCCCAGGCCGCCAGGTAGGATCCGGCGACGAATCCGAAGCTGAGCAGCACGAAGCTGACCTCGAAGAGGCGCTCGGGTATTGGTTGCCGGGCCGTTCCCCCGCCGCTCAATTGACGCCCACCCGGCGCGAAGCATGACTTAACCATGGAGGCGGGACAAGAGTCAGCGCGACAGTCCCGATCCAGATCAGATCCGGTACCAACGATTTTGAGAGGCGGGAAGGGACTGACTTGCGCGCCCGGGTCGGCCACGGTCTGTCCGGGCCGCTCGGTAGCAAGCAGGGGCCACGGACGCCGGGCCGGTCCCGGCCACGCCAGGAGAAGTCTGGAGATGCCCACAGTGCCCCTCTTGATTGCCTTTCTCTTATTGACCCCCAGCCTGAGGCTGGCGGTGAGGGCCCTCCCGCGGCGGGCCCACGGGCCATTGCGTCAATGGCGGCGGCGGTTTGCGAAGAGCCCAGCCGCTTCGCCTCCTAGCGGGGAGAAATCGGTGGAACCTTTCACGCCCCTCAGCCCGTATGACTGCATCCAACAAGTGAGCGAGGGCGAAAAAAGCCTGCTCGCCGGAGCGCGAGAGGGGGACCGGGATGCGTTTGACGCGCTGGTCGGTCCCCACATCGACGGCGCTTTCGGCCTCGCCTTTGGTCTTCTGCACGATCGCGAGGCGGCGGAGGACGCCGTCCAGGAGGCTGCCGTGAAAGCGTGGCGGAAGATCGGCAACGTCCGGACCGGCGCACCTGTCCGACCGTGGTTCTTCGGGATCGTCGCCAACCAGTGCCGGGAGCAGCGCCGGGCGCGCTGGTGTCCGTGGTGAAATTGGGTGGCGCCGAGCGCGCCGAGGATCGTGACGCCGGCGCCGACGTGGCGCAGGACCTGGACCTCCGGCGAGCACTCCGCTCACTGCGCATGGAGCAGCGCCTTCCGGTCGTGCTGCACTTCTACCTGGACCTGCCGCTCGAAGAGGTGGCGCTCATCGCCGGCGTGCCGGTCGGCACCGTCAAGTCGCGTATCCACCGCGGGATGGAACAAATCCGAACCCAGCTGAGGCCGGAGGCAGCGCCGGCGTGAGCGAATTCGAGCAGTTTGGCGCGCAGGTCAAGAGGGCGCTCGGGCCCGCGGGTCCCGACCCCGGCCTGCGATCACGGGTGATGGCCGCCGTTCAGCTCGAAGCCCGGCTCCGCCGGCCGAACCGCGCGCAGTGGGCCATGGGAGCGGTCGCGGTGGTTCTGACAGTGGCCATCGCCGGCGGATCGTTCCTTGCCACAACCCTCAATCGGCACCGACCGGCCGCCCCGGTGGGGCACGTCACCCTTATCGAGGTGGGCGACCTAAGTTGTCGCCTACCGATCACCGGGCTGAGGTCGGCGGCCTACATCAACTTTCCCGACGGAGCGCTGTCGCTGGAGCCGTCCGTCAGACCAGTGGGCCCCAATGCCAACGCGATGGCCTTCTCCTACGTCGGCCCCGCCCAGGCCTGGGTGCCGGTACCCGCCGGGTGGGTGTCAACCGACGGTCGGAGTTACGCGTGCACCACACAGACCACGGGTGTCCCGGGCGCGATGCCCACAGGCAGCGTGCACGTGGTCGACGTGAAAACGCACAAGGACCGCGAGGTTTGGAGCGGAGCGGGCTACGGCCAGGTGATCGGCTGGTCGAGCGGGCTGCTCTACGTGCAATTGAACCTCGCCACGGAAACCGGTGCGTTCGGCGGAGGCGGCGTCCATTCAATCGATCCGAACAGCGGAACTCTCAAGAGGATCACCAGCGACCTGGCTAAGAACATGACCTATTTCGGCGGCTTCTCAAGCGGTCCGGTGATCGGCGCCGGGGGCCTCTTTGCGGCGGCCTTCCCCGCGCTGCAAACGACCCCGAAGGCGGGCCCTGGCACCACCTACGGTCCTCCCTCGACGCTGGTCCGAACCGATCTCCGGGACGGCTCTCAGTCGACCTGGTACACCGCTCCCGAGTGCCGCTCCCTGCAGCTGCTCGGGCTCGACAGGCAGAACCGGCTGCTGATCAGCCTTCAGGAGATACCGGCCCAGCCGGCGGCCCCCGACCTCACCCGCAGCTATTTCGAATGGTCATGAGTGGGCGAGCAGCCAATTCAGCGACGACCACCTCGCCCGTGTCGCCACCGACGCCGCGCTGACAGCGCTCCGCACCGGGGCTGATCCGGCCGCGGCGGTCGCTGCGGGCCAGCTGGCAACCGCGGCCCCCGGCGCGTCGACGGTGCCGATCACGGCCAGCAAGCCGACCCAGGCCTACGCTGCCTGGTTCGTATGGGCGCGGCAAAAGCTCGTGATGGAGCCGGAACGGGCCCACCTGGCGGCTGCGGCCGGGCGGGATGCGCAGGCGGCCGGGGCGTCGCTGACAGATGCCCAGACACAGGCGGTCACCGCGGCGGGCCTTGACCCGGCCAAGGTTGCGCTGCCGGGCCGGTCAGGCTTCGGGATCAGCTGGCGAGACCCAGCCCTGCGGGCGATCGTCTTCGGCGTTGCCTGCCTGATCGTGCCCTTCTTCGGCTTTTACTTCATCGTTCTGCCCGTTCTCGGCCTGGTCTACTCGATCCGCGCCTTGACGCAGTCCCGCGTCGGCTTCGGCATCGCTGGGCTCATCCTCAACGGCCTGGCGACCCTCTTCACAGCGGCCCTCTTCTTCCGTCTGATCTAGCTGATTCGAGAGGTGAGTCGAGATGGACTGTAAGCCGGGTTCTGTGGGGCACGTCACCCCGACGACCATCTGTCTAGGACGCCGGTCTCCCGACGCCTCCAGCGACCGCTAACCCGAGGGCTGGGCGAGCAGCCCGCCCCCCACCCCGGTGGGGACTGGTTTCCCAGCTACACCCTCCTATTTGGTCTTGCTCCAAGCGGGGTTTGCCTGGCCGGCCGGTCACCCGGCCGCCGGTGAGCTCTTACCTCACCATTTCACCCTTGCCCTTCAGCCGGCTCCGGAGAACCCGGCCGAATTTCGGCGGTGTAATTTCTGTGGCACTTTCCTTC
>CAXMLP010000257.1:0-5254 GCA_964194225.1 uncultured bacterium
AGTGGGGACTGATCCCGGACATGTCGATCACCCGCACGCTGCCGCGCCTCGTTGGCATCGACGTCGCCAAGGAGCTGACCTACACCGCGCGCGTGTTCAGCGGTACCGAGGCGGCCGAGCTGGGGATCGTCACCCACGTCGTCGACGACCCGCTCACGGCTGCCCGGGAGCTCGCCGCCGAGGTTGCGAGCCGCTCCCCCGACGCGATACGGGGCGCCAAGCGGCTGTTCGACGAGGGGTGGACCGGGTCCGCGCCGGAGACGCTCGCGCTCGAGGCCTCCCTGCAACTCGGGCTGATCGGGTCCTCCAACCAGCTCGCCGCCGTCACCGCGGGCTTCACCAAGCAGCCGGCCGAGTTCGGCGACCCGAGCTGACGGTCCCTGCCGGTCGGCGCGGCGGTTCAACCGGGAGCTGACCTCTCGTGTTCAAGGGATCTCTGCACCTATACCCCCGCGGCTATACTCGCCGTCCGTTGCAGTCGGATCGAGGGCCCAGCTCTACTTACCGGTGCATCGATTTACTGCGGGGTGGAGTAATGGCAACTCGCCAGGTTCTGGCCCTGGAATTCAAGGTTCGAGTCCTTGCCCCGCAGCCTTTGACCCGTGGTCGTCGCCGCGCCGCCGTGACTTCGAGGTTCCTCGGCGGTGCCCTAAGGTGAGCCGAGTGCGCCTCCTCGGCCTCCCGATCGAGCCCCCGCAGGCGATCGTCAGCCGCGTCCTCTCGGATCTGGGTGCGGTTGCCCGGGCCGCCCGGGCCGCGCCCGCTCAGTTAGACCGGGTGCTGGAGCTGGGCGCGGAGATGGCTTCGATCGGCCGGGCGGTACTCGAGGTGGCCGAGCGGCTGGATCGACGCGCCGAGGCGGTGATGCTGCTCGGGGAGCGGCTCGACGGGCGCGCTAACGATCTCCTGACGCTCGGCGGCGAGATGAGGGAGTTGGGAGATCGGATCGACTTTCGGGGCAGCGAGATCGTCGAACTCGGGAACCGGATCGACGACCGCGGTGGCGAGATCGTCGACAGCGCCAGGCGGGTCGCCGAGACCGGCGGGGAGCTGATCAGCGTGTTGCCGGCGCTGGAACGGGCGATTCAGATGACCACTCCGCTGGAAGGCGCGATCGACCGCTTCGGCAGGCTGGTGGACCGGCTGCCCGGCGGCGGCACCGCACGGCGGCGAGTTGTGCCGCGGCCGGTTGGTCCGGTGCGGCCCACCGAGCCCGGACCACGCCGTGGTCTTGCGAAACAGGCACCCGGCCCGGAGGGCCCGGAACGCCCAGGCCCTCCGGGCCCGGGGCCGGTCTCCTAAAGCGAAGCCAGGTCGGTCGAAGGCTCGCCCAGCGCGGCAGCCCGCTCGGCGAGCACAGTCCCGGTGGAGATCAGTCGGCGCGCGTGCTCGAGGTCATCTGAGCGGCCGACCGACAGAGCCGCCGCCACCCGCCCTTCGCTCAGGTACCAGACGCTGAAATCACCGGCGTCGAAGCTGCCGCGCACGACTTCCCGATCCCAGTCGTGAGCCGGCCCGACGTACTCCAGCGAGGCCCAGTCGGCGAGGTCGGAGAAGAAGTACGGAACCACGTCGTAGGGCTGATCGCGGCCAAGCATGTTGAGCGCCGCAACCTTGCCCTGGTTCAGTGCCACGTCCCAGTGCTCGATCCGCAGCGGCCGTCCGTCGTGAATGACGCTGTGGTACTCGGCCACGTCCCCGGCGGCGTACACGCCGTCGACCTCGGTCTGCAGGCGAGTGTCGACCTGTACTCCCCCACTTCGCCCCAGCCCGAGCCCCGCGGCCCGGGCGAGCATCACGTCGGGGACGGCTCCGGTTCCCATCACCACCGCGTCGGTCTCAATCTCGAGCCCGGCCTTGGTGACGACACGCGTCACCCTCCCACCGGCGCCCTCGAAGCGGTCGAGATCCTGTTCGCCGTGAACGGTTACGCCGTGTTCCTCCAGCCGGTCCTGGAAGAACCGGCCGGCGCCCTGACCGAACCCTCGGCTGAGCGTGACGGGTTCGAGCATCACCAACGTGCACGTGCTGCCGAGCGTGGTCAGCGAAGCCGCGACCTCGCAGGCGATATACGAGCCCCCGATCAGGGTGACGCGTTTGCCGGCAGCGTCCCGGCGAATCGTGTCGCTGTTCCCGAACGCTCGCAGATAGTGGATGCCGTCGAGCTCAGATCCCGGTAGGTTCAGGCGGCGGACGTTGGCGCCACTGGCCACCAGGGCCTGCCCGAATCCGACCTCCTGCTTGTTCGAGAGCTTGGCCGTGCGGGCTTCGAGGTCCAGCTTCATAACGGAAACGCGCGTCAGCGCCTCGATCCCCTGCTCCTCGTACCAATCAGCCGGACGGAACAGCGCGTCGGCGCGGGCCTCCTTACCCTGGAGATAGCCCTTTGAGCACGGCGGCCGGTCGTACGGCAGGTCGGTCTCGCGGCCCACCAGCAGAATCGAACCGTCGGCTCCGGACTCTCGCAGCCAGCGGGCGCAGTTCGCCGAGGCGATCCCTCCCCCGATCAGCAGGTAGTCGACCTGCCGGCCGGCCATGCTCAGCTCAGTTCCCGGTCCCGTTGGGCGCGAACTGCGGCGTGATGTCGCCCTCTAGACCCGGGTCGAGAATCAGCAGGACCTGATCGCCGGCCTCGATCACCGAGTCAACCTTGGGGACGAACCCGGCGCCGCCGCGCAGGACCGAGATGATCAGCGAGCCGTCCGGCAGCGGTACGTCCTGCACCTTGCGTCCGGCGGCAGAAGATCCGCTGCCGACCTCGAGCTCGATGATCTCCAGATGCTCCTCTTCGAGGGCGAGCAGCTGGACGAGCCCGTATTCGGGGACTTCGTGCTCGATCAGGCGGAGGATCAGATCGGTGGCGGAAACGGCCGGCTGAATGCCGAGCAGCTTGAAATGCTGGAGGTTGCGCGGGTTGTTGACGCGGGCGACGATTCGCTGGCAGCCGTACTTCTCCTTGGCCACTTGGCAGATCAGGATGTTGTCCTCGTCGTCTCCGGTGACCGCGATGACCAGGTCGGCCCGCTGGATCCCGGCCCGTTCGAGCACCCATAGCTCGGTGGCGTCGCCGTACTGAACCGCATGCTCGAGTTCCTCTTCGACCACGCGGTAGCGGTTGTGGTCGCACTCGATCAACGTGACCTCACGATCCTTGGCGATCAGCTCCCGGGCAAGGTTCCAGCCGACCTTCCCCGCTCCCGCGATGATCACGTACATCAGCCTTGCTCCTCCTAGGCCAGGACGAGGCGCTCAGCCTGGTCGATCGCCTGCTGGGTGGGACAGATCGTCAGCAGCCCCTGCTCTGCATACCAGGCCGCGCGCCCCGGATCGGCGACGCGGACGACCACGCGAGGCACCTTGAAGCGGCGCTGGGCGATCTGGGCGATCACCAGGTTGGTGTTGTCGCCCCGGGTTGCGGCGAGAAAGACGTCGGCTTCAGAGATCCCGGCCTCGATCAGCCCGTCGATCTCGAGCGCTGTTCCCACCGTGAAACGGCCCCCCGAGTCCTCCCACGTCGTCATCTGGTCCTTGTCCAAACGCTCATGAGACAGTGGGTCGCTGTCCATGACCGAGACCTCCTGTCCAGCGGCTAGCGCGCGCTTGGCCACGGCGGACCCGACTCGCCCGCATCCGACGATCAGAATGAACACGAGTTGGACTCTAGTGGGTCGCGCCGGCCGGGTGAGACCAACCTGACGCCGGGGTCAGTGCGTGCGGACGTGCGCGCCTGACTCAGCTCTTGGCGCTTTGGCCGGCGGCGCCTCCAGCCTCCAGGCGCGGATCGGCGGCGGCGTCAGCGCCGCCGCGACGATCACCAGTCCGAAGGCGAGAACTCTGAGGACGAGCTCCAGCCGGCCGGCCGGAAGCGGCTCCGAGAACACGATCGGCCCGGCCGCAATCGTGGTCAGGTTCGCCGCCGCGCTGGTGCGCGCTATCACCGGTACAGCCTCCCCCAGCTGCAGGCTCCGGGCGGAGATCAGCAGCCCGAGCAACGAGGCGACCATGATCACCGGAGCCAGCGGATGCACAAGCACTCCGGCGCCGAGCTTGCCGAGGTGGCCGCTGAGTGCCTTGATCGAAGTGTCCGAGGCCGCCCACAGCAACCCGGCCGCCACCGCAAGGGCGCTGGCGCGGCGCGAACGCGTGGCCAGAGCCAGGCCGATTGCCGCCAGCGCGCCGACGTACACCGCCAGCGTCGCGGCGCCGTAGTGCGACTGCGCCCCGCGGCTCTGGTTGCCGAGCGTCGCCGCCAGGAACGCGAGACCCGCCGCGGTCAGCCCGACCCCGATCCATTCCCGGCGCGTCACCTCGATCCCGAACAGCCGGTCGGCGACGACGGTCAGCAGGACCAGTCCCCCTGCGATCACCGACTGCACGAGCGAAATCGGAGCCAGTGAAAGCGCACCGACGTGAAAGCCCCAGGACACCATCGCGATGACGATGCCCAGCGAGTAGAGCGGCGAGCGGAACAGGGTCACCGAGCTGGCCAGAGGCCGGCGCATCTCAACCGGAGCCGCCGTCCGGGCGCCGCGGAACTTGAAGAGGAAGCCGGCCACCGATCCAAAAGCCGTGAGCATCGCCAGCACGAGGCCGAGATCGACTGACACCGACATGCTCGCGGCAGCGTAGCGCGGTCGCGCGGCTCCAGACCCTCAGGGGGCGATCCAGACCCTCAGGGGGCGAGGTACAGGCGCGGCAGCGCTCGTGCCAGAGCGGGACGAGCGTGGTCGGCACCCTTGCCGGTCACCGTGACCGAGATCAGCCGGCGTGCGTCGGCCGTGATCAGCTCGGATTGGTCCGGTAGCCACCCCCGCATCGAAACTGAGCTTCCGGTACCGCCCGCGAGTACAGCAGCCGCCGAGGGAACCACACGGATCGTGCTGGCACCCCAAAGCGAGGCGGCCGAAGTTGGGTCGCGCCACAACCGATCAGGATCATCAGGCCGATCAGCGACAAGCAGCGAAGGTGCGCGTCCCGTCCAGGGGACTCGCGCGACCGTGACCGGAGCTTTCGCTCCTGATCGGACCTGCCCGTCCCCAGGAAACGGGACGCGCACCGAACGCCTCAGGTAATGATCGGGATGATGAGCAAAGCCACGATGTTGGCGACCTTGATCATCGGGTTGATCGCCGGCCCGGCGGTGTCCTTGAATGGGTCACCCACCGTATCCCCCGTCACCGCGGCGGCATGAGCCTCTGAGCCCTTGCCGCCGAACGCGCCGTCCTCAATCAGCTTCTTGGCGTTGTCCCACGCC
>CAXMLP010000258.1:0-5169 GCA_964194225.1 uncultured bacterium
GTCTTGCCGGTGCCGGGCGGGCCCTGGATGAGGTAGACCTGACCCGGCCGCATGCCCATCACCCGGGCGACGGCCTCGGCCTGCTCCTCGTTCGGATCCGGAAGATGGTGGGCTCGGCGGCCCTCCAGGGCCATGTAGGGCGGGCTGCCGAGCCAGCCGGGGTCGGCCAGCTCGGCTGCCAGCGCGCCCGTTCTCGGTGAGCCGATCTGGAGCTGCCGGATCACCGAGCGCTGCGCCTCGAACATCTCCACCGACGCGGTCGGCAGCACCACCCCCTCGTCGGGCAGCGGGTCATAGCGGCGGAATGAGACCCAGAGGTCAAACCCGGCGATCCGGTCGAGGGACATTCCCCGGTACTCGGGGAAGCCGGCCGAGCGGACCGTCAGCGAGTCGATACCTCGGTAGATGCGGGCGTCCTGGTCACCGACCAGATGAAGGATCGCGCGGACGAACTCGCCGCCGCGCATGTCCTCCTTACAGCTGGGGCAATGCATCCCATTGGAGGTCGGCACCACCTCCTCGCAGCGAGGGCACTCCACCCACTGCTCGGTGGCCTCGTAGCGGCGCACCGCGGCCTCCGCGAGGTCCTCGCGGAAGTCGCGCAGATGCTCCACGAAGCGCATCGTCGAATCCAGAATGGGCTCGGCCTTCGCCTTGTCCCGCAAGGTGATCGCGGTGAAGCCCTCGAGATCGCCGTCCCACTCCTCGACCAGCTGCAGCTCCTGGTACTTGAGGTGGACCCTGGATTTCTCGATGGGGTAGTCAGGCGATTCGAGCTCCTGGAAGTCGGTCATCTCGAAGGCGAGGCCCTTGGGGGTCCGGCCCAGGCGACCGGTGAGCAGCGTGCTGTTGAACAGGCCGATGCACTCGAGCGGCTTGTCGGACTTTGTGATCGTATAGCCGATCTCGATCATCTTCTTCTCCTCGAGGACGTCGAGGATGGCGCGGGGGCCGCCCGGGATCATCGCGATCTTGGCGGCGGCCGGCGTGTTGGGACGGATGCGGATTCCCAGACGCCCGGTGGAGATGACCTCGCCGGGGATGTCCGGATCCCAGAGCGGGAGGACGTCGCCCGGGTTGGGCGTGCTCACGCCGCTGGTACCTGTGAGGGTGAGGAGGAATGAGGAGAGAGAATCAAGATGAGTTCGACGGGCCCGCGCAGGTGCGCAGCCAGGAGATGTGTCGATAACTTAACAGATCGACGTCATTGCGGAAGGGGTTTTCCCCTCGTCTCGGGAAGCAACCCCAGTAGGAGTGCTCCCAGCATCGGTCCGAGCGCGACTGCGACCAGGGCCGGACCGAGCCCGGAGTGAGGCTCCACGCGACCGACCAGCTGGAGGCCGACGACTCCCCCGATCGCCGCCGCAACCGTTGCCACCGCCTGGCTGGTGGCGCGGGCACGGGTGGGAAAGAGCTCGGTGAACCAGGCCGCGACCACGGGCTGGGCCGCCCCGTCGAAGAGCGCCCAGGTGACCTCACCGAACCAGTAGGCGGCGGTGCTGCCGAGGTAGGTGACCCCGCTCATGACACCGCCCGCCAGGGAGAGGGCAACTCCGGGAAGGCGCCGTCCAGTTCGGTCGGAGAGCCATCCTCCGGCCAGGTAGCCGACAACCATGAAGGGTGCTGCGACCACGAGCACGAGGCTGATGGTGACTGCCGGCAGCCCCAGAACGCGGCTGGCGAAGAAAGCGCCGAAGAGTCCGCCTGGCTCGTAGCCGACGAAACCGAGGGCCCCGGCGACGGCGAGCACGGCGAGACGCCAGCGCCAGGGCGGTGCGAAAAGGAGCGCCAGCGGCCTGGCCACGGGCTCCGAACGCTGCCAGGTCTGCCCCTCGGGCAGCCAGCGCCAGACGACTGCCGCCAGAACCAGCCCCAACCCGCCCAGGAGGTACAGGTAGCGCCAATGAGGCTCCAAGAGCGGGTAGAGGAGGCTGGTCAGGCCGGCGCCCGCGCCCGCGCCCAGCGAGAGGACGGCCACAAAAAGGCTTCGGCGGCCGGCCGGTGCCTCCTCGGCGACGACCACGAGGGCCAGGGTGAAGGCCACCGACGCAAATGTCACGGCGATGAGACGGGCGAGAGCCAGGCCGGTCAGGGAGGGTGCCAGGCCGCTCAGCAGGTTGCCGGCCGAGAGCCCAGCGGTCGTCACGGTGAGGCCCCACCGGCGGCCACGACGGTCGGCCAGGGCGGCGAGGGGAAGCCCGAGCACGGCGCCCAGCGAGAGGAGCGAGGCGGCATTGGTCAGGTCCCGCAGCGGCGAATGGAAGTCGCGGGCAACTGCCGGCAGGGCCAGGAAGAGGACTGTTCCATCGAATTCCACCATTGCCGCCACCAGCCCCGCCAGAAAGAGGGTGATTCCCAGGTGGCGCGTCAGCCCAAACGCCCGCGCGTAGCTCCCAAATGCCGTCATACCAGCCGGAGCCGCCGCAGCAGGTACGGGCCCGGGCCGAGGAAACCGCAGGTGGCGCCGACGTGGGCAAGGGTGACCCCGAGCAGGGAGGGCGGGCCCGGCAGCAGCCAGAAGGCAAGGCCGAGAGGTACCCCGAGCAGGGCGGTCGCGGCAACGTCGGGCCACCACCAACCGCCGAGGCGGTGGTAGAGCACATAGGCGGCGGTGGCCACGACAAAACCGGGTAGCGGACCGAGGAGGGCCGCCAGTCCGCCCTGCACCAGCCCGCGGAAAAGGCCCTCCTCAAGAGGTCCGTTGAGCACGTAGTAGCCGCCCTGAAGGAGAGCATCCGCCCCGACCGGCACTCTCAGGTGCCCGCGGCGTCGCGTCAGGGAGAGCTGAAGCAGAGCTGCCAGCAGAAAGAAGAGGGGAAGACCGATCAGCCCAAATGTGAGCTGGGCGCGGACATCACCGACGGCCAGGCCGAGCCAGCGTGGGTGCCAGCTGAACCAGACCGCACCCACCACCAATCCGAAAGGAGCAAGTCGCCAGCCGAGGTCAGGCAGCAGCCAGCGGAGGGTTTCCCGGGGATGCGTCAGACCGGGCATCGGGAGGGGGCCAGCGATCTCACCGGCGATTCTGCGAGCATCGCTGAATGCGTCCGGTACGGTTTGACATCTTCTTCGACTACAACTGACCCTACGTCCATCAAGCAGCCGTGTTGCTGCGAAGGGCGGGAGCCGAGCGCCAGTTCGAGGTCAACTGGCGATTCTTCTCGTTGACACAGGTCAACCATCGCGGGGATCCGGGCTGGAAGGTCTGGACGGCGGCCGCCGACGAGCATGTCAAGGGGCGGCGCGCCTTTGCAGCTGCGAGCGCCGCCCGCCGGCAGGGCGAGGCCGAGTTCGGCCGCTTTCACCGCGCGCTCCTCGACCTGAGACACGTCGGCCGGCTGCACGTCGATAGCCCGGCCACCATCGAGGAGGCCGCCACCTATGCCGGGCTCGACCACGCCCGCCTTCTTGATGACCTGGCCGACCCGACCATCCTCGACGAGCTCGCCCGCGACCACACCGAGGCGGTCGAAGAGCACGGTATCTTCGGCACGCCAACCCTGGTCATGGAGGATAAGCGGGCGGCCTACGTGAGGCTCAAACCAGCCCCTGAGGGCAAGGATGCGCTCGACCTCTTCGACCATCTGGTCGCGGGGATCGCCGAACACTCTTCGCTCCTGGAGCTCAAGCGGCCGGAGCCGCCCCGCTCGCAGGACTGACGGGAGGGCCTCCTGGCCGCCCCGGAGCGCTACTTCGAGCGCCGCGAGATTCGCGCCGCGCTTGACTTCGCGCGCAGCGGGGGCATCGCGATTCACCGGAACTTCGACTCCTATGACGGCTCTCGGTCGCCGCGGGGAATGATCATGCGCAAGCCTTTTCTTCACGTCATTGGCCTGCGCCCCCTCCTCGAGGAGTGGGGCGCCGGCTGGGGCCTGCGGCCGGAGTGGATCCAGCCCGAAAGGCGGCGAGTGGTCGCTCATTACGACGTCTTCGGCGAGTTTGCCGAGAGCCTGATCGCCCGGCTGGCGCCGGAGGGAGGCGCCTGAATTGCGTCGACCCGGGCCCTCGATCGGCGCCCCCCCAGGATTCGACTAACCTCAGGGCGACTTGCACGTACTGGCCACGGGTTCGATCGCCTTTGACTACATCCTCACATTCAAAGGGCGCTTTCGCGACCACATCCTGCCCGACCAGGCGCACATCCTGAACCTGAGCTTCCTGGTGGACCAGTTCGAACGCCGGCGGGGCGGCGTGGCCGCCAACTACGCCTACAACCTTGCCCTGCTCGGCCAGCCCTGCGGCATCCTCGGAACGGCCGGCGGAGACGGCAGGGATTACCGCGAATGGCTGGAGCTGAAGGGCATCGATTGCAGCGGCTTGCGCATCCTTCCGGAGGAGGTCAGCGCAACCGGTTTCACCACCACCGACCTTGACCACAACCAGATCACCGGTTACTACGGCGGTGCGATGAGCCGGGCGGGCGAGGTCGGCCTCGCCGACACTGAGCTCAAACCCGCGGCGGTGATCATCGGCCCCAACGCTCCGGCCGCCATGTTCCGGTTGGTTCGCGAGTGCCGGGAGGCGAGCGTCAGGTTCGTGTTCGACCCTGCACATCAGCTGCCGCACCTCTCCGCCGAGGACCTCGAGGAAGGCTGCCGGGGGGCCTGGATGGTGATCGGCAACGATTACGAGCTGGAGCTGATTCGGCAGCGGACGGGCTGGCAGGTCAAGGACCTGCTCGGGCTCAGTGGCATGGTTGTCACCACCCTTGGCCGGGACGGATCGCGCATCAATCTGCCCGGCCGGACGATCACGATTCCCGCCGCCGCCGCCCGGCTGGAGGTCGACCCAACCGGCGCCGGAGACGCTTACCGTTCGGGCCTGGTGGCCGGCCTGCTTCGGGGCCTCGAGCCGGAGGATGCGGGCCGGATCGCCTCCCTGACGGCGAGCTACGTCGTGGAGCAGGCGGGCACCATCGAGCACTCGTTCACCATGGCTGAATTCGCAGAGCGCTACCTGGTGGCCTTCGGACGGCGGCTGCCCGCGGCCTTCGCCGCCAGCTGAGGCAGCAGGCCCTCGGCCTCCCTCACGATCCGTTCGACCACCTCGGCCGCCGTCGGCACGTCGTGGATCAGTCCCACCGCCTCCCCGGCCATCAGCGCCATCTCGTCGGGGTTGTCCTCCCGTCTGGCCTGGGCGACCTCCTGGCCGAGCTCGCCGCTCCGCTTG
>CAXMLP010000259.1:0-1603 GCA_964194225.1 uncultured bacterium
GCGCAGCCGGGGAAATGCAGCGACTCACGTCCAGCAGGGGGAGGAAACGGAAGCCGCGTGGCAGGTGGGGAAGCCTTCCGCCCAAGCCCCCCCGAGTAGTGGGGGGAGGAGGATCTCAGTGGCGGTCTGTCCGTTTGTTGCGCTGTTTTTGGGCTGCTCGTTGCCAGAGGTCCCGGGCGCGGTCCACGGCGAGGCGGGCGGTTTGGATTTCTGACTTTCCGGTACCCGAGCTCACCAGCTGCTGGTAACGGGCGCGGGTGTCGAGGTAAGCCTGGTGGAGAGCCACCTGGTCGCCGAGATCCTTTTCCGTCATCCGCGCAGCGCCATGGCACCCAGTTTGGCAGCCAGCTCGGGGTAGGTCGACGCGATCACATCGAATCCGTCAGTGGGCATGACGTGGTCCACATGGCCCCACTCGAGGGGACGGTCGATGTAACCCGTGCGCAGGCCGCAGGCGGCCGCGGCGCGGAGGTCGTCGGGGTGCGCTGCGACGAGCATGACCTCGGCCGGGTGCAGTCCGAGCAGGCGGGCCGCGCCGGAATAGGTACGGGGATCCGGCTTGTAGGCCTGGAACAGCTCGGCCGACAGGATGCAGTCGAAGGGCAGATCGGCATTCTTGATGAGCTCGGTGAGCAGCGAGAAATTGCCGTTGGAGAGCGTGCTCAGGATGAACCGCTCCGCCAGCTCGGCCAGGCCGTCGCGCGCATCGGGCCAGGGCCGCAGGCGGTGCCAGGCACGGTTCAATTGATCTCGATCCGCTGCGGGAATGCGGTCCAGGCCGGCCTCGATCAGGACCTCGTCGAGGGACTCACGGTGCAGTACATCCAGGTTGCGCCAGCCGACGACACCGGCTCTGACGCGCTCCATGGATGGCTGGTAACGGCGGCGCCAGGAATCCGCGACGGCTTCCCCATCCACCGTCAGGGCATGCTCGGCGCAGATCGCGCGAACCTCGTCGGCAACGCCTGTGCGCCAGTCGACCAGCGTGCCGAAAACGTCGAAGACGAGGGCGCGCAGGGGCACTGAAATCGCCTAGCGCCCCAAAGTGCGAGGCCCGGCTTCGGCCCCCTCACGGCCGAGGGCCGCAGCGGTGCGGCCGAGCTCGATCCAGGCCAGCAGGGTCACCGCCGGGAAGAGTATTTCAGCCGCGAGGACGATCGCTGTGGTCGGCAGGCCAAGGCCGCGAGCCAGGGCCAGCCCCCCGAGCAGCACAGCGATGAGGGTTGTCGAAAGCTGTCCAAAAAAGGTGTGGCGGAGGGCCGGCAGCCGGCCTCGCCAAAGCAGGATGCCACCGACCACCACGGGCACCAGGTAGCGGAGGACCACGAGTCCCGCCAGCCAGCGCGGGTAGGCGCCCCCCGCCGCCAAGCCGACTGCAACCGCTCCGTAGAACACACCGTCGGCAATCGGATCGAGGGCTGCCCCGAATTTGGAGGGTCGGTCGAAACGGCGCGCGATGGTCCCGTCGACGAGGTCACTGATCCCCGCCACGGCGACGGTCAAAGTGAGGGCGCCGAGGCTACCTGGACTGAGCGCGAACAAGAACGCCGGCACGGCAAGCAGGAGACGCGAACCCGTGACCAGGTTGGCGATTCCTGGCAGG
>CAXMLP010000260.1:0-2926 GCA_964194225.1 uncultured bacterium
GATGAAGTCGGCGAACTGGATCTCGGCGACCGGGCGGAGCCCGCGCATGGCAAGGCCGACGGCCAGCCCCGCGATCGACAGCTCGGCCATCGGCATGTCCACGACCCGCTCCGGCCCGAATCGATCGAGCAGGCCCTCGGTGGCTCTGAAAACGCCTCCCAGCCGGCCGACGTCCTCGCCCAGAACCAACACTCGCGGATCTCGCTCCATCTCCTGGTGGAGGGCTTCGCGCACCGCCTCCAGGAGGGTGAGCTCGCGCGTCATGCCTGCGCTTTGAGCACCAGGCCGCCGGTTGCCGTCGCGAAGGCTGTCCCGCCGACCGCCCCGCGCACCGCGGCGACGGCCTCCTTGGTGATCATCTCCCTGACGTGGTCGCTGAGGCCGTCCATTCGGTGGGCGTTGCTCCACCAGCCCAGACCGTCCTTGACGAATTCATCAGGGCCAGTCCAGGTGCGATCCTCGCGCACCTGGTTCACGTCCGCGATTCGGAACCCCGCCGCCAGCGCCGCCGCCTGAAGTCGCCCCGGGTCAGCGCAGAGGGCACGCGTGTCCTCGCGGTCGGGAACCAGCGGCGGTGGTCCGAGTCGGGCGTCCAGGGTGGCCGCCAGCGCCGCCTGAGCCTTGCTGGGTTCTTCGATCGGCACGCTGGCCGCAAACGTGCTGCGCGGCTTGAGAACCCGCCTCACGCCGGCGAGCGTGCGACCGAGGCTCGGGAGGAAGTGGAGACCGTGTCCACAGGTGGCCGCGTCGAAGCTGGTGGGGGGGAACTGGAGGTTGTCGATGTCCATCTGGAGGAACCGAACCGGCAGGGCGCCAGCGTGCTGGCGGGCAACCTCGAGCATGCCACTGGCAAGGTCGATTCCGATGACCTCGCCCTTGCCCCCGAGCTCGCGGGCCATCTGGAGCGCCAGAGTTCCGGGTCCGCAGGCGAGGTCGAGGATCCGCATCCCCGGTCGCGGCCTGATGGCCTCGATGACGGCCCAGCGGCCGCCCGCCTGCCCGCTGCGCATCAGTTTCTCCGCACGCTCGCGGTAGGCCGGCGCATGGCGGCTGAAGACAGCGGGAAAAAATTCCTTGGCTTTCGACCGGGATTCGGACTCGCCCACCGCTGGTGAAGAATCGTACGGACATTTCCGGCAGGGTTTAAATTGACGGGGATGTTGACGCGGGTCTGCTGTGTCGTGGCGGGACTGCTGCTGCTCGCGGCCTGCGGCGGGACGACCGCATCAAGCGGCGGAGAGATCCCGGCCGGGGTGATCAAGATTGGCATGATCACCTCGCTGACCGGGGGCTATTCGTCGCTCGGCACCAACGACAAGTTGGGCGCCCTCCAGGCGGTTGAAGAGATCAATGCGAGCGGCGGTATCAACGGTCACAAGATCGAGCTGACGATCAGCGACGATGGCACCAAGCCCGACCAGGCGGTCACCGCCTACAACGAGCTCATCTCCCAGGGGAACATCGGCATCGTCGGGCCGGTCTTCACCAACAACGACCTCGCGGTGGTCCCACTCACCCAGGCCAAGAAGATCCCCTTCATCTCGACGGCGGCCGCTGACCAGATCGTTCACGCGGGCGGCACGTTGGAGGGGGCAGTGCTGCCCAATGTCTTCCAGACCCCGCCCTCGGCGGCCCGCGTCGGGGAAAGGCTGCTCCAGTACATGAAGGACCAGGGATTGGCCCGGATGGCGATCGCCCATGACACCCAGAGCGCCTTCGCCGACAGCGGCACGGCGGCCATGAAGTCCTCGGCGGCCAAGTACGGCATCACCTTCGTGGCCGACGAAACCTTCGAGACCACGCAGACCCAGTACCAGACGATGATGGCGCACATCCGCGCCTCGAACGCGCAAGGAATCATGGTCTGGGGCACCGGGGTGCCGCCCCCGCTCATCACCCACGCCTGGGCCGCGGCGGGTCTCAAGATCCCTCTGATGTTCTCCCACGCCTCCGCGTCAACCCAGTTCGTCAAGGCGGCCGGTCAGGATGGCGAGGGGGTGATCATCGGCACGTCGGTGGCCACCATCGGCCAGTCGCTGCCGGACTCCTTCGCCGCCAAGAAGGAGATCCTGGCGATGGCCTCCACGTTCAAGGACAAGAACGGCTACTACCCGCCCGAGTTCGCCTTCAATGCCTACGCGGCGGTGAAGATTCTCAGCCAGGGCATCAAGAACGCCAACTCGACCAACCCGAAAAAGATCGATGACGCGCTGAACAGCCTCTCCATCAACACGGCGGGCGGCAACTTCAGATATTCGAAAACCGACCATTACGGCATCGGCATCGATTGGGTCGCCGTGGCGATCATCAAGGGCGGCCAGCTGGTGCCGACAGATTTCTCGATGAAGATCCTGCAGGGCGGGAAGTAACCCACCAGCCCGCTCAGGACCCCGCCCCCGCGCTGCTCTCGGCCGAGCAGCTGAGCCGCAGCTTCGGTGGAGTGCGGGCCGTCGATCAGGTGTCCTTCACCCTTCCCGGCCAGGGCCTGGTCGGCGTGATCGGTCCCAACGGGGCGGGCAAGTCAACCCTGTTCCACCTCATCTCGGGTCACCTGCGGGCGGACGCCGGCCGGCTCCGATTCGCCGGCCGCGACGTGACGCGACTGCCTCCCCAGGCGCGGGCCCGCCTCGGCATCGCGATCGCCTTCCAGGCGGTTCGCCTATTTCGCGGAATGACCGTTCTCGAGAACGTGATGGTGGGGGCCCAGGCGTGGACCCAGCACGGCTTTTGGGAGGCCGGCCTGCGGGCACCCCGCCACCACCGTGAGGAGCTGGTGATCCGGCAGGCCGCGCAGGCCGCAATCGAGAGGGTCGGGCTGGAGCATTGGGCGGCTCGGGATGCCGGCAACCTGCCCGTCGGCAGCCAGCGCTCGCTTCAGCTCGCCCGCGCCCTGTGTGCCCGCCCGCGTCTGCTGCTGCTCGACGAG
>CAXMLP010000261.1:0-6002 GCA_964194225.1 uncultured bacterium
GACCCAGCTCGGCCCTGACCCGGCCTGCGGCCCCGGCGGCGACGCCGGTCGATGTCGCACCCACACCCGCTCCCTCTCCCGCTCCTTCGAAGCCTGGGCCTGCCGTGGCGGCCGCCCCGGGCCTGCCGCAGGGCACCGTCACTTCCTTTTTCGACCTGGTTCTACAGCGCCGGTACGAAGAGGCGGCGGCCCTGTGGTCGCCCCGCATGAAGGCCAATTACCCGCCCTTCACCAACATCAATGAGCGATTCGCGGGGAGCACGGTGCTGACGGTCAACCAGGCCCAGCTAACGTCGTCGAGTGACGGGGTTGCGGTCGTCGCGGTCGACCTGACCGAGGTGGCGGACGGAGTGGTCCACCACTGGTTGGGCACCTGGCGGTTGGTGGACATCGGCGGCCGCTGGCTGCTCGACCAGCCGGACTTTCAACCCGCCTAGTCCACTAGCCTAGCCGGCGCCCTCCGCACGGCGGTTGATCATGGCGTTGGAGGCGACCTCGAAGTAGGCGAGTAACGCATCGCGCACAGCGCGCGGCACCGTCAGCGAATCGACGGCATTGCGCATGTGCCCCAGCCAGGCGTCCCGTTCCCGAGAGCCGATGGCAAACGGCGCGTGGCGCATTCGCAGCCGGGGATGCCCACGGAGCTCGCTGTAGGTTGCCGGTCCTCCCCAGTACTGAATGAGGAACAGGCGAAGCCTCTCCTGAGCCCCGCCGAGATCGGCCTCCGGGTAGAGCGGCCGCAGGATGGGATCGCCCGCGACCGCGGCGTAGAAGCGTTGGACGAGCAGGGAGAAGGTCGCCTCTCCGCCCGCTGCCTCGTAGACGTTGCCGATCATTTCTGCAGCCGAGCCTAGCGGTTGCCGGGCGACCGGCCGGGAATGACGCGCGTCCGCAGCGGCTCGGCGAGGAGGCTTGCTCAGCCTCCCATCGCGGGGTCGTTGTAGGTTCGGCGCGACATTTGATAGCCGGGGAGGCTGCCATCTCCTGGGATCACCACGACCGGCGTGTTGACGGGAGCCCAGGAGTAAAGGGTGTCGATCGGTCCGTTGGGCAGGCCGATACAGCCATGCGAGCCGTAGCCCCCCAGGTTGGAACCGGGGCCATACCATCCTCTCCACCAGGAGTCGTGAATGGCCTCCCCGCTGGGGTGGAACCACATCGCGTAGCGGACCGTGAGGTCGGGGTACCAGTAGGGTGAACCCGGACCCCAGGGAGAGCGCATCAGCCAGTTGAGATTCTTGCGATAGACCCTCATGAGACCGACATCGGTCGGCAGCTCCGGGCGGCCGGTGGTCACCAGGGTGTCGATCACCACGCCGCCGTTCTCGTACGCCCACAGCCTCTGCTCGCCCAGCGAAACCAGGATCACCTTGTGCGGCAATCGAGTCACGAACACCTGGTGGACCAGGCCGGCCAGCCGCTGCTCGTTCTCCACCGCCGCCGCCAGCTGCGGACGGTCGACGGCCTCCAGCGCTGCCGCCGCCCCCTCCAGCTGAACGTAAGCGTCGCCGAGGGCACCGCGGCCCAGGAAGGCGATCCAGGCCGCCTCATTTCGGCCGGCCCGAAGGGCGTCGTAGCCGCGCTGGCGCAGCCCCTCGAGCGAGTTGTAGTAGTCACGCGCCCGCTGCTCCGCGGCGGCCTTGGCGGCCAGCTCGGCTTCGCGGTCCTGTTTTCGTTTGGTGACATCGGCGACGTGGACGCCGAGCCCTTCGACCACCCGCCAGAGTTCCTCGGTCGTGCCTGCGCGCGTCATCGCCTCGGTGGCGGCGTCGGCAGCCCCGGCCGGAGCGACGAGGTCTGCTGGCGCCACCCCCAGGCGAAGCGAGTCGTCGATCAGGGTCCTGAGTTCGGTTACGCGCACCATCGCCGATGCGCGAGCGACCGTCACCAGCTCGAGTCTGATCTCGTCCAGGCCGGTGAGGTTCCACATCGCTCCGGCCGCGTCGCGTTCGCGAGCCAGCTGGTCGCGGAGCGGCTTGAGATCAGCCTCGTTGACGCCGGCCCCGGCCTCCTGCACGTGTAGCCAGGCGACCTCATCCGCCAGCCTGTCAATCACGCGATGAACCAGACCCAGCCGCCGGGTGTTGGCCGTGTTGAGGTCGACCCAGCTGCGCTGCGTGCCGAGGGAGAGCGGCAGCGGGCCACTCGACAGCGTCCCACTCGACAGCGGGTCGCCCGGCTGCGTCGACACCGAGCCCCGGTCGGCCAGGTGCTGCCAGCCCTGTGGTAGCAAGTTCGGGTCGGGTCTATAGGTGGGGCTGAAGCTGGCGGCCGCTCCGACACCCGCCGCGCCGACGGCAAATGAAACCAGAAGGAGACAGCTGCTGACTCTCAATAGACGGCGCACGTGGTCCTTCAGTTTCCCCCTGCGGTCAGCGACGACTCGGGCAATGTTATGCCCTACCAACGTGCCTGCCAAGAGATACCGGTGAACTGCCTTCAGGTTTCCGCCGAGGCCGGCCTGCGGAGGGCAGTCGGGACTGCCGTCAGTCGCTGCTCGCCGGTTGTGCGCCGGCAACCTTCGGCGCGATGCGGCGCCGAAGCCGCCAGGCGACCAGGCCCAACCCGACGAGAATCAGAACGGGTCCGGCGTTGCCGAGGCCGACCAGGATGAAGCTCAGGGTGTTGACGAAGCCGCGAGTCGCGCCGGAGAACGCTGCACTCAGCCCGCTCTCTGCCGGAGCCGGCTTCAGGGCCACCGCCGCCTCGTGGAGGCTGACCGAGACCGTCGAGTAGCTGGTCGCGTGATCCAGGTAGTTGATCTGACCGCGAAGTTGCTCGATCTGGGCGGTCGTCTGTCCGATCTGTGTCTGGACGGCAATGATCTCCTGGATGGTGTTCGCCTTGCCGATCAGCGCCAGCATCGCATCGCGCTGCGCCTCGGCGTTGCGCAGGCGAGCCTGGAGGTCCACGTACTGCGAGCTGACGTCCTGGCCGCCGATGCTGAAGTTCTGGACGTTGCCCAGCCCGCGAACCTGCTTCACGGCGAGGTCGAACTTATCCGCCGGGACCTGGAAGGTGATCGTGCCTGTGCGCAGGGTTCCGCTCTCCGCAGTGGCATTGGAACCGGAGATGTATCCGCCGAAGTCGCCGGCGATCCGGTAGAGCTGGTCGAGTGTCGAATCGAAGCTGCCATTACGCACCTCAACGCCGATCCGCGCCGTGCGGATGACGCGGGGCCCCTCCGCGATCGGCGGCACGACTTCGAAAGCGGTGATCGGTGGCACGCCTGGCCGCATCACCCCGCCCGTGGCGAGGTCGGGGGCGGTCACCATCCCGGGCTTGGCACCGTAACCGGGGCCGACTGACCGGGACGGCGTTCCCACGCTCGCTGATTCCCCGCAGGCGACCATAAACAGCAGGGCGAGAGATGCGAGTGCGACTCTTGCGGATTTGATTGTTGCGAACGAACGGGCTGTTCTCATATCGGAGGATGACGCTCGGCGGCGGCCCGGGTAACGCGGCCTTCCGAAACCCCGGCGTCAGGCCCCCGGGTCAAGGCCCGATCACTCATGTTCGCTCCGATCGGGTTAGAGGGATGTGGCGATGGCGCGCAGGTAGGCACCCGTCTGGGCGTCTACCTCCTGTGCGAGAGGGAGGGATGGTATCGGTACAGGCGAACAACGCCCCGCCTCGTCACCTGACAGCGGATGCCGCCTACGCTGGCTCGGCCTCCGCGGACCACGTCCCGCGGGTTGTCCCAGTCTCGGTTGAGACTTTCCTGCGCGCCGCCACTCCCTTCCGCCTCCTATCCCCGGAGGCGCTCCGCTGGCTGGCAATTCACCTGGAGCCGAGGCGCGCCGACCGCGGCGAGGCGCTCGTCCGCGAAGGTGAGGCGGGAGATGCGCTCTACATTCTTCGCAGCGGATCGGTGCAGGTCATCGTGGCAGACCCCGAGGCGCCGGGCGGTGCTCGTGAGCTGGCTCAGCTCGGCCCTGGTGATGCCTTCGGTGAGCAGTCTTTGCTCAGCGGCGATCCGCGTGCGGCGACGGTGCGCGCCCTGGAGCCGGTAGAGCTCTATCGGCTCGCGGTCGCGGAGTTCGAAACAGCGCGGCGGATGTTCCCTGATCAGTTCCGCATCTTTTTCACTCTCGCGATGCGGCGGCAGCGACCTCGGCGGATAACCACCTGGACGATCGCTCGCGAGCCTGATGGTGCGCATGCCATCTTGAAGAACACGCGGACCGCCACCTATCTGCGGCTCTCCGAGCCCGCGACCTTCCTGTGGGATCAGATGGACGGGCGCAACACGGTGCGTGATTTAACGCGTGCCTACCTCATGAGGTACGGGAGCTTCGACATCGACGAGGTGCTCTCTGTGATGGAGCGCCTCCACCTGGCAGGCTTCGTCGAGATCCAGGCGCTTGATCGGCGCGGGGCACCCGCTCATCTGGGAGGGCGGCCGCGCTTATCGCCGATGCGGCTCATCAGCCAGTACGTCTCCCTGCCCTACGTCGATCGCGGCGCGAGCATCCTGTACGCGAGCCTTTACCGGCATCTGATGACCTGGCCCGCACAGATCGTCTTTCTGCTCTTGACCGTTCTGGGCGCCGTGGTGTTCACCCGGATGTTTTTCTGGCATGGACTGCCTCTCCGCAGCGCCGGCCATCCGCTCGGCATAGTCGCTATTGGCATCGGCGGGCTGGCGATTCAGGTCGTCATGCATGAAATCGGCCACGCGGCCACCTGCAAGCATTTCGGCAGGGAGGTTCGCCGGGCCGGAGTCGGCTGGTACCTGTTCATGCCCGTCGCGTTCGTGGACACGAGCGACATCTGGATGGCAGGCCGCTGGCCCCGGATCGCCGTCTCAATCGCAGGCCCCTACACCAACCTTGTGCTGAGCGGCGTGGCCAGTCTGGCCGTGCCGTTCGCCGCGCCTGGGATGGCCGCCGCCATCGCACATTTCGCGCTGGTGGGATATGTGCTCGCACTGATGAACTTGAACCCGCTGATCCAGTACGACGGCTACTACGTGCTCATGGATTGGCTGGCAATCCCCAACCTTCGCGCACGAGCGCTGGTGGTGATCGGTGACCTGGTCAGCGGGCGGCCATCGGCCGTGGTCGATGCCCGTCTGCGCCGGCTGCTGGGCGTTTACGGCGCCCTCGCGCTTGTCTACACGACGATCATCACGTATGCGATCCTGGCCGGCTACCACCGCTACCTGGAGGCGGGCGCGAGCCAGCTAATGCCGCATTCCTGGGCCGTCGCAATCGGCTGGATTGTGGCCGGCCTGATGGCGTGGTTGATAGTTCGCGGCGCCTGGCATGACCTTCACCTCCGCCGATCCTCCCTCTCCGGGCAGGTTGATTCCGACGCCGTTTCGTCACCCTCCGCCCGACAAGTTTGAACCTCGGTCCGCGTTATTCGACTCACCAACGTGGGGCGGAACGCATTCTTTTTTTCAGGAGAGAAATCAGCATGAGTTTGAATAGCGTGATCGACAGGGCGGTAAGCGACCCAGAGTTCGCAAAGCGACTCTCGCGCGACTTCGTGGGGGCCAGCCGCGAGGCGGGCCTCGAGGTGAGTGCCAGCGAGATCAAAGCATTCGTCGGGATGCACGGAGCATCGGATGAGGAGGCAGTGCAGGCGCTGCAGGCGCGCATCTCACATACCGGACTTCTGACCGGTGTGGATTTCGCCGGTGATGATGAGGTTCCGACCACTCCCGCCGCCGCGGGCAGCCCCGATCTCAGCGCGGCCACCACGGTGCCGGCGACCGCTCACCTGAATCACCAGACGGGACCGGCGGACGACCTGAAAGCCCCGGCTGCGGAAGCCAAAGTCGAGGCTCCCGAAAAGCCTGAGGTTGTGGAGACGAAGGCAGAGGCAGAGGTCGAGGAGACTGACGGCGACAATCACAACGTCCAGGACGAGCACGGCAATGCCGAGCACGGAAACGTTCAGACCGGAAAGCACGACTAACCAAACTGAAAGACTGGGGAGCCTTCGGCAGCGCCGAAGGCTCCTCCCGGACTAGTACAACGTAACGCCTAATCGTT
>CAXMLP010000262.1:0-3376 GCA_964194225.1 uncultured bacterium
GTCATCCAGGGCGGCGACCCCGCCGGCAACGGCACCGGGGGCCCCCCCTACAAGCTGCCGAACGAAACCAATCCCGCGCCCTGGAACGCCGGCTCGGCGGGGATGGCGTCGTCGGCGGCCGGAGTCAATGCGTCGCAGTTCTTCATCACCCTCGGCGATGCCCCACACCTCGCTCGCGGCGTCTACAACCATTTCGGGGTTGTCACCAGCGGTATGGAAGTGGTCCAGAAGGTGAAGGTCGGCGACAGGATCCTCGGCATCGACATCTCGGCCACGTGAGGGGTCCCCGGACACCGGTCCTGCTTCTCGCCGCGTCCGCCCTGCTCGCGGGCTGCGGCTATGCGGAGCCTCCCGCCAGCCCGGCGGGCGGACCGATCGCCGGGACCTCGGCCGGACCCGCCGGCTCACCCAGCCCGTCCGCCTCGCCGGTGGCCGGGGCCGACGACTTCAACGCGGGGGCCGGCCTGACCGCGGTGACGCTGCCCGACGGGCTCAAGTACATCGACCTGGTCCCCGGAACCGGCAAGCAGCCGAGCAAGGGCGACAGCATCACTGTCCACTACACGGGTTGGACGACCGACGGAAAGAAGTTCGACTCCAGCCGCGACCGCGGCGAACCGGCCACCTTTGAGATCGGTGTCGGCAAGGTGATCGGCGGCTGGGATGAGGCTGTCATCACGATCAAAACCGGTGGGAAGCGCAAACTGATCATCCCGCCCGCGCTCGGCTACGGCGTCAAGGGCCAGCCGCCCACCATCCCGGCCAATGCGACGCTCGTATTCGTGGTCGAGATGATCAGCGTGGCGCCGGCTCCCTCGCCCAGCCCGAGCCCCAGCCCCTAGTTCGGAGCCGGCGCTTTTAGACCCCCCTGTACTCCGGGAAGGTGACCCCGAAGTAGAGGACGATGAGCAGGAACAGCCAGACCAGGTCGACAAAGTGCCAGTAGATGACCCCGGCTGCGACACCTACGTGGTGCTGGGGTGAGAACTGGCCCTTGCTGAAGCGCCAGAGCAGGATGGCCAGGATGATCAGGCCGCCGAGGACGTGCACTCCGTGGAAGCCGGTCATCGTGAAGAAGGCCGTCGCGAATGTGTTCGAGTTGAAGGCCATGGCCTCTGCCCCGCTCACCCCGAAGAAGCTCGGGAGCCAGCTCGGAGCCAGCTTCTCGATGAACTCGTAGGCCTGGCCGATCTCGAACCCGACCCCGAGCAGGATCGTCAGCGCCATCCACCAGAAGAAGCGCGGCCGGTTGCCCCTCTGGATTGCGAGATGGGCGACGTGGCAGGTCGCACCCGAACCGAATAGCAGGACCGAGTTGATCATCGGGATCGGCCACCAGGACACCGGGTGGGTGCCGACCGGCGGCCAGGTCTGGTTCGAGGTGAAGAGATAGAAGTAGCCGGCGAACAGGGTCCCGAAGAACATGATCTCCGAGGCCAGGAAGATGTACATCCCCATCATTCCGACCGAGAGCCGCGGATGGACCGGCAGCTGCTCGGGGACGGGGGACTGGACGGTGGTGGCTACCGCCAACTAGTGAGGCCCGCCGTGTGAGCCATCGCCGTCGTCGGCGGGGAACATCTTCACGTCCTCCAGCATCCAACCCGCGATCGCGAAGATGAAGAAGACAATCCCGAGGCCCAGCAACACGATCCGCGCGATAGCCGGAAAGGGGATCGCCGCGAAGGCCAGGAAGAAGACGCCGACGCAGACCAGGATCGGCCACAGGCTGGCCGGGAAGAGATGGATCCCCAGCCGGTGGGCTCGCTCGCCGAAATCAACGACGATGACGTCGCTACCGCCGCCCAGCGGAGGGGTGTCATCCCACTGGTGGATGTACATGCGCGCGTTGTCGGCCAGGCGCCAGGTGCGGTAGGCGCGGGCGGCGGCCTCGGCGTTCGGCCAGAGCCGGAAGCCGCAGTTTCGGCAGAACCAGCCGAAGCGGGCCGTCAGCAGGCCGCACTTGGGGCAGTCGATCCCGACTGCCGGGTTGCCCGTGTCGACGTAATCGGCTACCTGGGCCATTGCTGGATCGGATTCTAACAAGTGGCTCTCGGGCCGTCGCCCGCCCGCCCGAGCTGGGGAGGGTGGCGGGGCGCCTCCTATAATTCCACTCGGATGTCGGGTCCCTCCCCTCGCCGCCTGCGGCTCCTGCTGGCCGGCCTGATCGCCGGCCTCGGTGTGCTGGTCACTTCGATTCCGGCTTCAGCCAACGGCCTCAGCCTCATCTTTCCCGACCCAGTGTCTCCCAACGGACACCGGATCTATGACCTCTACGTGTACATCTCCTACCCGGCGATCGCGATCTTCCTCGGCGTGGAGGTGGGCCTGCTCTACATCATCCTCAAGTTCCGCCGCCGGCACGCCGAGCACGTCGGCAAGGACATCCACGGCAACACCCGGCTTGAGATCGTCTGGACGGTCATCCCGACGATCATCGTCGCGGTCATCGCGGTCCTGTCCTTCGTCGAGCTGCAGCGGGACTTCAGCGCGGAGGCGGCCAACGCCAATGCCGACATGACGGTCGCCGTCAGGGGCTACCAGTTCAACTGGACGTACAAATACCAGGAGCCCAATCGAACGGCATTCACGGTCGGGGACACCATGGTCGTCCCCGTCGACAAGATGGTCCATATGACATTCGACTCGGACAACGTCATCCACTCCTGGTGGGTGCCGGCGCTGACCGGAAAGACCGACTCGGTCCCGGGCTACACCAACCAGAGCTGGATCAAGATCGACAAGGATGCGCTCAGCGATTGTCGGGGCGGCGGCGCCCGCGACACGGCGACGGGCGGCTGCAAGTGGCACGGCGAGTGCGCCGAGCTCTGCGGAGCGGGGCACTCCTCGATGCAGATCGACGTTCTCGGCGTCTCCCAGGAGCAGTACGACCGCTGGGCCGCCGCGCAGCGAGCCAAGCCGCAGGACGGCAAGAAGCCCCCGCCCAGCCCAACGCCCACCCCCACACCGAGTTACTGACCTAAAGTGGAGCTGACATGGCAACCGTAGCCGAGCCGCAGGTGGTCCCGCCAGCAAGCCCCCAAGGTGGGGTCAAGGTGGTGCCCAAGTCCTACGAGCAGACCATGCTCGGTCCGATCACCACCTGGCTGACGACGACCGACCACAAGCTGATCGGGATCATGTACATGGTCGTCAGCTTCGCGTCCTTCCTCGTGGCCGGCGTCTTCGCCCTGATCATGCGGCTGCAGCTCGCGCAGCCGAACCTGACGGTGGTGGACGCCGAGACCTATAACCAGCTGGTCTCCGCCCACGGCACGACGATGATCTTCTTCTTCATCACCCTCTTCCTGACGGGCATCGCCAATTACATGGTCCCGATCATGGTGGGCGCGCGGGACATGGCCTTCCCGCGCAT
>CAXMLP010000263.1:0-5262 GCA_964194225.1 uncultured bacterium
GCCCTATTTCATGCAGCTCGAGGGCCTCGCGATTGACGAGGGACTCACGGTCAGCGATCTCAAGGGCACCCTGCTCTACTTCATCCAATCTCTCTTCGGCGCCGCGCGGCGGGTGCGGATGCGCCCTCATCACTTCGGTTACACCGAGCCCAGCTACGAGTTCGACACCCTGTGTGGGCGCTGCAACGGCTCCGGCTGCCGGAGCTGCGGCAACCAGGGTTGGCTGGAGACAGGAGGGTGCGGCATGGTCCACCCCCAGGTGCTCCGCAACGGTGGCATCGACCCCGGCCGATACACCGGCTTCGCCTTCGGCTTCGGCATCGAGCGGATGGCGATGCTCAAGCACGACGTTGGCGACCTGCGCCTCTTCTACGAGAACGACATGCGCTTCAACCGGCAGTTCTGAGATGTTCCCGGATTCGGTGGTGGACTGATGCGCATCTCCTACGAATGGCTCGGCGATTTCCTGGACACCGCGGGTCTCACTCCGCAGGCGGCTGCCGACCTCCTGACGATGTCCGGGACCAAGATCGAATCGGTCGAGATCACCGATCTGAGCGCGATCGTCATCGGCCGGGTCCTCGAGCAGCGTGAGCATCCCAAGAGCCGGAACCCGCTCTGGATCCACCAGGTT
Source organism: uncultured bacterium (assembly GCA_964194225.1). GTDB lineage: Bacteria > Chloroflexota > Dormibacteria > Dormibacterales > Dormibacteraceae > CAXMLP01. The sequence continues at coordinate 635 of CAXMLP010000263.1, forward strand.
GACATGGGGGGCGGCGAGGTCCGGCAGATCATCGCCGGAGCACCCAACGCCGGTCCCGGCACGTTGGTCCCGGTGGCGCTGCCGGGGACTGTGGTGCCCAACGGCACAGAGGTGCGCGACGCCCGGATCGCCGGCGAGGTGGGCCAGGGGATGCTCTGCTCGGCCGCCGAACTCAACCTCGGCGACGATCACGGAGGCATCCTGCTCCTGCCCGAGGGAGAGCCAGGTTCGAGCCTGGCGCTGCTCTACCCGACGGATGCGATCTTTGAGGCGGAGATAACTCCCAACCGCCCCGATTGCCTGGGTCACCTGGGGATCGCGCGCGAGCTGGCCGCGGCGGCGGGCAGAGAGCTGACGCACGACTTCATGCCGCCCTTCACGGGCGGCATCGATCCCGCCGGAAGCGAGCTGATCTCGGTGAGCATCGAGAACACCGGGCTCTGCCGGCGCTACATCGGGGGACCGATCAGCGGCGTAACCGTGGCTCCCAGTCCGGCCTGGTTGCAGCGCCGGCTGCGGGCGGCCGGCGTGAGGCCGATCAGCAACCTGGTCGACGTCACCGCATACGTGATGCTCGAGTACGGCCAGCCCCTCCACGTGTTCGACCGCGTGAGGCTGGCCGGGCCCGAGATACGAGTCCGCAACGCCCAGGCCGGCGAAACGCTGCTCTGCCTCGACGGCCAGCGGCGAGCGCTGAGCGGGGAGATGCTGGTGATCGCCGACGCGGAGCGCCCGGTGGCCATCGCGGGGTTGATCGGCGGCCTGGAGTCGGCCGTGACCGAGACCACCCGGGAGGTCCTGCTGGAGGCGGCCACCTTCGATGGGGTGAACATTCGGGCGACCTCGCGTGCCCTACACCTGCGAACCGAAGCCTCGAGCCGCTTCGAAAAGGACCTCTCTCCGGAATTGGCACTGGCCGCCGCCCGGCGCGCGGCCACCCTCATCTCAGAGCTGGCGGCCGGCAGCGTCCACCGGGACTGGGTGGACCAGTACCCGCGGCCGCAGGAGCCGATCCGCGTCACCCTGCCGCCGGCGGAAATTGACGCGCTGCTCGGCGTTCACATTCCCCTCGAGGAATCGGAGGGAATCCTGCGCCGGCTCGGCTTCCATGTTCGAGTTCTGGACGACGGTATTTGGGACGTCCTGCCCCCGGTCTTCCGCCTTGACATCGGCATCCCGGAGGACGTCGTGGAGGAGGTCGGCCGCATTCATGGCATCGAACGCATCCCGCCGACCCTTCCCGGCCGCCGGCGTTCGAGCTGGCAGCCCGCCAGCACCGGCTGGCCCGACTGGCGCCTTCGCGAGGTGCTGCTCGGCGCCGGGTTCGACGAAACGGTGTCGCCCGCCCTGGTCGCCGGCCGGCTGCTCCAGCGCCTCGGCCTGGGCGAGGGCGCGCGGTCTGTGACCAACCCGATGAGCGACGAGGCGGACACCATGCGGACATCGCTTCTGCCCAGCCTGCTGCAGGTCCTGGTTCTCAATCAGAACCGGTCGGGTAGTCGGCCGGCGGTCTTCGAGCTGGCGAGGGTCTACCAGGGCACGCTGGCCGACGGGCTGGCGGGCGAGGCGACCCGGCTGACCGCGGTTGCCCGTACGGTCAGCGGTTCCGACGCCGGCCGGGCCGGCTTCCTGCGCCTGAAAGCGGTGGCCGTGCGCCTGGCCCAGGAATTTGGAATGCCGGAGCCCCGGTTCGAGGCCGCCGCGCCCGGCCTTTACCATCCCGGCCGGACCGCGCGCGTGGTGCTCGGCGGCGAGCCATTGGGTTGGGTCGGGGAGCTTCACCCCGAGGTGGTCCAGGCGTTCGGCCTCGACGGCCGCGTGGTGGCGCTCGACCTCGCCCCGGACGCCCTCCTCGGTTCGGTCAACCAACGGCGCGCGGAGGAGCTGCCCCGATTCCCCGCGGCGACCCGCGACATCGCCGTTGTCGTCGCCGAGAGCGCCCCTGCCGAGGCACTGATCGCGACAATCCGGGAGGCGGGCGGAGAGCTGGTGGAATCAGTGGTCGGTTTCGATGAGTTTCGTTCGGACCAGATCGGCGCGGGGCTCAAAAGCCTCGCGTTTTCCTTGACTTTCCGCGCCTCCGAGCGCACTCTCACCGACTCGGAGGTGGACCAACAGATGAATGTGATCTTGCGCCGCCTGGAAACTGACCACGGAGCCCGCGGCCGGTGACAGACGTATTGATTCTCGTGGTGATCGTCGGCTATGGCGTTTTCGGCTACTTCACCGGGCTCGTCCGCCGTGCGCTCGGTTTCCTGGCCATCTACCTGGGCTTCTTCGTGGCCACCTCGGTGGACCCGACGACGGCAGCGGTGACGCTGCAGGCGGTGACCTGGAGCGTCTCCGACGCCCTGATCGCCGGCTATTTCGCCTTCCTCGTCGTCGTCATCCTGGTGGTCGAGATCCTCGCCAGCTTCTACCACCGCCAGCTGCAGATCGCGGCGGTGGTGATGGACAGGCTGTCGGGACTTGTGGTCGGTGCAGTGACCGGTGCGCTCGGCGTAGCGGTGGCGCTCTCCCTGCTGGCGGGAGCTGCCCAGCCGACCGAGGGCACGCCGGACGGCGCCCAGATCCAGATTGGCGACGCGATCCGCAAATCACCGCTCGCCCAGGTTGTGCTCAAGACCATGGGCAAGACGGCGACCGTCCTCTTCGCGCCCGCAATCCCGGCCCAGCCCGGCTCCTACTTCAGCGGGCAGGAGGCGCGTAACCAGCATTAGCCTGTGGCAGCGGCTGCGCCAGCGCGCGGTCGAGATTCACGAAGAGGCCAACCTGCACCGGCGCCTCGAGGCGGGCGAGAAGATCCGCGTGAAGCTGGGGATGGATCCCACCGCCCCGGACATCCATGTCGGGCACCTCGTCGTGCTCGATGTCCTGCGCATGTTCCAGGACGAGGGGCACACGGCGGTGCTGATCGTCGGCGACTACACGGCCCTGATCGGTGATCCCAGCGGCCGGTCGGAGACCCGCCCGGTGCTGAGTAAAGAACAGGTCGAGGCCAACGCCCGGACGTACTTCGACCAGGCGTTCCGGATCCTGGACCGCGAGCGAACGGAGATTCACGGCAATGCCGAGTGGCTGGGCACCATGTCGGCGGCCGACATCCTGCGGCTGCTCAGCCGGCAGACGCTGCAGTCAGTCCTCCAGCGCGAAGACTTCGCCCAGCGGCTTCGAGCCGGCCAGCCGATCGGCGCCCACGAGATCCTCTATCCCTTCAACCAGGCCTACGACTCTGTCGCGGTGAAGGCCGACCTCGAGATCGGTGGGACCGACCAGCTCTTCAATCTGCTCTACGGCCGGGAGATCATGCGCGCCTATGGCATGAAGCCCCAGGACGTCGCCGTATTTCCGCTGCTCGAGGGCCTCGACGGAGTCGCCAAGATGAGCAAGTCGCTCGGCAACTACATTGGTATCGCCGAGCCGGCCGAGGAGATCTACGGCAAGGTGATGTCGATCCCAGACGCGATGACAGCGCGCTACGCCGGCCTTCTGCTCCAGGCGGACGGCCTGCCCGAGAGCAGCCCCCGCGACGCCAAGGCCGAGCTCGCCCGGCGGCTGGTTGGCCGCCTCCACGGCAGCGACGCCGCAGCAGCCGCGGAGGAAGATTTCGACCGCCGATTCCGCGACCGGCAGGCGCCCGCCGAGATGCCCGACTTCCAAATCTTGGGCGGTCGAGACGTGGTCTCCGTCCTGGTCGAGGCAGGCCTGGCCAAGAGCAATTCGCAGGCTCGGCGACTGATCTCCCAGAACGGCGTCCGGGTGAATGGTGGATCTCCGGGGGAGGGCGTCTTGCTGGATGATGGGGACGTGCTCCAGGTTGGCAAGCGACGGTTCATCCGGGTCAGGCGTGCGTAGAATTCACGCCGAAAGGATGTTCGTCGCTGAGCCTGTCAAGAAATTCGCGGTGGTCAGCTGAAGCGATGTCCGGTCATTCGAAGTGGGCTGGTATCAAGCACAAGAAGGCGATTGTCGACGCCAAGCGCGGCCAGACCTTCACCAAGGTGGCTCGCGAGATCACCCTTTCCGCCAAGGCCGGCGGCGGCAGCATCGAGGGTAACTTTCGCCTCCGTCTTGCCGTGGCGAAAGCGCGTGAGGTCAACATGCCGGCGGACAAGATCAAGGGAGCCATCGACCGGGGTACCGGCGCGGCGGCGGGCGAAGCGCTCGAGGAGCTTCGCTATGAGGGGTACGGGCCTGCCGGGGTCGCCGTTCTGGTGGACGCCGTGACCGACAACCGCAACCGCACCAGCGCCTCGCTGCGGCACCTCTTCGCCAAGAACGGCGGCAACCTTGGCGACACGGGGTCGGTGGGCTACATGTTCGATCGCAAGGGAGTCATAGAGGTGGAGGCCGCGGGCAGGGACCTCGAGGAGTTGAGCCTGGTCGCCATCGAGGCAGGCGCCGAGGATATCCAGGTGGAGGGCCAGGCGATCGAGGTGACGACGGGGCCAAACGAGATCGAGGCGGTCAGGCTGGCACTCGAGAAGGCCGGAGCCAAGATCGAGAACGCCGAGGTGACGATGCAGCCGAAGACCTCGGTCGCCGTCGGCGAGGACAAGGCGCCGGCCGTCCTCCGGCTGCTCGAGGCGCTTGAGGAGGACGACGACGTCCAGCAGGTCTACGCCAAC
>CAXMLP010000264.1:0-3914 GCA_964194225.1 uncultured bacterium
CACCTGGAGCAACCCCCCCTACCTGGCTGCCGCCTACCCGACAGCCATCAACGCTCCCTGGCTGTACATCTGCTACAACACCCAGGGCGCCGGCAAGACCGGTACTCGGGCGGCCCCTCCGGTCGCCACCGACTCGTCGATGAAGGGAACCGACCTGTTGGTAGTGGTCCTCAGCCGCTACGGCCTGTTCGGCGGCCTGACCAGCCAGTACCTCAAGCAGGGTGCCGGCATCACCTCGATCCAGCTGACCGCATGGCAGCACTTCTCGGTGCAGGGATGAAGCGGCCGATCACGCGGGCCTGGTTTCGCAGCCAGGCCAGCCAGTCGATGACCGAATTCGCGATGATCGCCGCGCCGCTGCTCCTGATGATCTTCGGGATCATCGACTTCGGGCGGCTGATGTACATCTACGGCACCCTGGTGCAGGCGGCCAACGAGGGCGCCCGGGTCGCGATCCGAGCGTCAACGCCACTGCCGAATAACGCCGACGTCCTGTCGGCCACCAGGACGCAGGCGCAGAGCCTGCAGCTGGGCAACCCCTGCGCGAATGGACCGGTCCCCCCGCGGACGGGCCCCGGGGCGCTGAACCCGGCCCCCGGGAGCGGCTGGGTCTTCATCACCCAGCCCAATCCGCCGGCCACCACGGAGACCGCCCCGCCGCCCAACGCCCCCGGCGGCGAGCCCAACAAGAACGTGATCGGAACCTGCAGCGCCATTCGCTCGGAATCCTCGGGCAACTATCCGCTCGAGGTGACGGTTCGCTACAACTACCCGTTCTTCACGCCGCTGCTCGAGCAGCTCCAGCCGACCATCGTCCTTCAATCCTTTGCCACCCTCTACACGGAGTATTGAGTTGAAGGCCCACTCCCAGAAAGGCCAGGCGCTGGCCCTGATCGCGATGTCACTGGTCGTGCTGATCGGCTTCGTCGGGCTGACCGTCGATGGCGGCCGCGCCTATTGGGAGCGGCGAATCATTCAGAACGGCGTCGACGCGGCCGCCCTGGCGGCGTCCGACAACTACCAGACGACCTCAACCACCTCGACATCCATGCAGGCGGCGGCGGCCGAGTACGCGGCCAACCTCCAGATCGGCACGGCTGCCGTTCCCACGCCGGCCTGGACCGCCCTGACGGTGGACGTTACCTGGCCGGGGGCACCGGACAAGATCCGAATCGTGGCAAACGTCACCGGGACGATTGCGACCTTCGATGTCAGCTCCACCCATACCCTCGGCCTTGCCTTCATGTCCGTGCTCGGCACCGGGCCGACCATTAACGTCACCGCCTCCGCCCAGGGGCGGGCCAAGACCGGGGGCACCAGCGGCGCCGGCATCGTTACCCTCAATACCGGCACCTGCGTCGGCGCACTCCCGTCACTGCAGATCTCCAGCGGCGGGATCCTCAAGGTCCTCAACGGCAACGTGCTCGTCAATGGGTCAGCCAGCACTGGTGTGGGCACGATTGCCGTCAGCAATGGGAGCTTCAGCAGCAACTGCACCCCGGCTCCGCCAGGTGTGACTGCAAGCAAGGGCGTGTTCAGTGGCATCGCCCCGGTGAGCGATCCCGGCTTCTCCCCACCGTCGCTGACCGCCTACCCGACACCGCAGACGCTGGGCACAGAAGTGACCCTCAAGCCGGGTATTTACGCGGCCAACATCGGCGCCGTTGCGGCCACAGACTGCTACTTCCTCAGTGCCGGCATCTACCAAATGAACGCGGGTTTCACTGCAACTGGCGGGACGTGGTCCAACCAGCTGCGACCGCCCGACGAAGCAGACTGGAAAACCGGCGCCACCGACTACCGGACCCTCGCCCCATCACAATGGTGGCGGACCTGCGCGGGAAGCTTTTCCGTAGCGGCGACCCCGGATCCGCTGGCGCTCACGCCCGGCAACTGGGGGGTGATAGTCACCAGCACGAGGACCGACTACTACCCGGATCTCGCTGCGAGTGGGACCGCCTACGCTCGTGAAAGCGCTCCCTCGATGTGCCACAGCGTCAAGACCGCCATCGGCGAGGCAGTGAAAGTGACCGTGAACAACATACCCGGCGCAACCGGATACAACGTCTTCATGGCTTACCAGGCGAACGGGCTAGACGCCTGTGATGGTCCCTGGGGTTACGCCGGCAGCATCCCAAATCCGATCGCCGAGACGCAGGCGTCGCGCGGGATCGTCACCGGCACCTTCAACGCATCCTTGATACCGACGCTGCCGACCGCCGCCAACATCTCGGCCTCCTGCGCGAGCGCTGCCCTGGTCCGTAACTGCGCGGCTTCGACGGGTCAATTCGGCTCTCCGAATCCTCCAGGTGACGGCGCTCAGACCGCGCCACTGGTCTTGACCTCACCAAATTATCCCCCGCAGCCGCCGGCTCGTGACGTACCGTCTGCCGGCGGAGGCGATCGCGCCAATGACCACCAGTGCGTTCCAGCCGGGACATCGTCGGCGGCACCCTGTGTCAATGCCAACGTGACGCCGGGAGCGGTTGTGCTCTACTTCCCGGTAGGGGCCTGCTTCAGCTGGAGGACCACCTCCGAGATGCGCATCTTCAGCGGCTATCAATACAACTGGATGGCGATCTTCGCCCCTCCGGCCAACACCTGCACGGTCGCCATCGCCGACCAGGCCACCGTCGTCGTGATGGGCACCTTCTACTGGCCGGCAGGTGTGCTGAGTCTTAACGGAAATGTCGGCTATGACATTTATTTCAGCCAGATCATCGTCGATCGGTACTTAACTACCGGCAACGAGACCCTGATCGTCGGGTACGACGCCACCAGCGTCGCACCGCAGGGCTTCTCACAGATCTCCAGATGACTTCAATAAAAGAGAGGCTCGAAAAGCGATGACAGGTAGACCATTGACGATCATCGGCGGGGTGGTCGCCGTGATCGCGCTCGTCGCGTTCATCGTCCTCGGCGCTCGAACCACCGCCGGGAGCGCCGGGGTGGCATCAGCAAATTTGAAGCCGGTCGTCGTCGCCGCCCGGGACATCTCGGTGCGGGTGCCGCTGACCGCCGCCGACGTGAAGGTCACCCGGATGCTCGCCGCGGACATCCCGCCGCAGTCCTTCGACCGGATTGACCAGGTCAAGGGCCTCATCCCGACCGTCGGGATATCGACCGGGCAGTCGCTCACCGGGAACCTGCTGGTGACCAGCTCCGACCAGGTCAGTGAGACGGCGCCGGCCTTCCTGCCGATTCCCAAAGGCTTCGTCGCCAAGACGATCCCGACCGGCGAGCAGCAGGGCGTGGCCGGCTACATCAACCCCGGCGACTACATCTCGATCATCGCCATCGTCAACGGCGGCGGGCGGTTCGCCAACGCGCGGACCATCTACACGAATGTCCACGTCGTGAAGGTCGGGCTGGCCTCCACCGAAATCGCTCCGGTGCCGAGCCGGAACGCCGGGCCGACCCCCACACCAACGCCGAAGGCGGCCACCACCAACTCCAGCCTGACAGTGATCGTGACGCAGTGCCAGGCGGAGTACCTCGACTGGTTTCTCGCCAACGCGACGATCAAGTACACGCTCGAGTCATACAAGGACTACGCCCCCAAGGACACCGCCATTGACAGCACCTGTCCCGGCGTCGACTCGGCCGGCGGCGTGACCCTGAGCGCTGTCGCGCAGCGGTTTCCGGGAATCCTCGCCACCCAGTGATCCCGCTCATCACGGGAGTCGGCTTCGCGATCGGGGCGCTGCTCTTCTTCGTCGGCCTTGACCTCTCCCGCACCCCCGTGCAGGCCGATGGACTCTCCCACCCGCGACGCAGCCTTCGGGAGCGATTCGACGAGGTCTTCGAGGAGCAGAACGCCTACGCCGCGGTGGTCAACACATCGGCCAAGGCGGGGAAGCTCTCGGTCACCGAGCAGCTCTCTCGGGCCGACATCAACCTGCGCGCGTCCGAGT
>CAXMLP010000265.1:0-4344 GCA_964194225.1 uncultured bacterium
GGATAGGAATGTGCGGGCCCTGAATCCCTGGCCCGGCGTCACGGTCGAGCTGGCCGGCCGCCCATTCAAGGTGCTGGAAGGGCGTTCCGTCGCCGGCGAGGGGCCGCCCGGCGCGGTCCTCGGCGTAACCCGGGAGGGCATCTGCGTCGCGATGGCAGAGGGTGCTTACGAGCTGCTCAAAGTGCAGCTTCCCGGCCGCCGGCCGATGCCTGGACGCCAGCTTCTGCCTTGAGCGAGGCCAGGTTCAAGGACGCGGCGGTGAACCGCCGCGCCTATCACGACTACTTCGTCGATGAGAAGTACGAGGCGGGCATGATGCTGCTCGGCACCGAGGTGAAGTCACTGCGGGGGGGCCGCTGCAACCTGCGCGACGGGTACGTCCGGGTGACCAACGATGAGGCCTGGTTGGAGAACGTCCACATCTCCGCGTACCCACAGGCCAACCTGCAGAACCACGATCCGATGCGCCAGCGAAAGCTGCTCATGCACCGTTCGGAGATCAACACGCTGATCGGGAAGGTCAGGCAAAAGGGCTATACGCTGATCCCGCTGCGCGTTTACTTTGTCCGCAACCGGGCCAAGGTCGAGGTCGGCCTCTGCCGCGGCAAGCGGCAGTTCGATAAGCGCGAGGCGATCGCGCAGGCTGACGCGAAGCGTGAGATGGCAAGGGCGCTGCGCCGAGGATAGGAGACAACTTTTCAGATGAGCGAGAGGGCGCAGGCAGAGGCAGCCGAGTTCAAGAGGTCGGCTGACGAGCTGATCCTTATCTGCGAGGGCATGACCAGGGAGGAATGGCAGTCGGCCTGCCCGGGCGAGGGCTGGAGCTTTGGTGTGGTGGCCCATCACGTCGCCGAGGGAAACCGGCTCCTGATCGAGCGCCTGAGCCAGCCGGTGGGCGGCCTGACACCGGAGGAACTCGTTCTGATCAATGCCCGGAGCGCGGCGGCGCTCCCTCGGCCGGACCAGGAGGAGACGCTCATCGTGCTCCGCGAGATGCTGGATGAGGCGCTGGCCGAGATCCGGCTGCATGACGATGAGCGCCTTGCCCACCGCCTCAACCGTCACACTCGGGGACACCTGGAAAGCATCAGCGCCGGGCTCGCCTCAGTACGCGGGTCAGGCAGCGGCGGAAAAGAAGGCTGACCGGCGTCCGCCAGGAGAGTCGTATTTTTCCTGTTCAAAAGGCGCACACTGACCCCGGGTCAAGGGGCTGACCCTCCTTACCCGCCACGGTCCATTTCGGTTTTGCCGAGGAGAAGACCATGAACGCTGGGGTGATCAAGGGCAAGTTCAAGAAGGACAAGCTCGACCAGGTGATCGAGATCTACAAACGAGACGTTCTGCCCGCCTACCCCAAGGTCAAGGGGGCGCGGGCCGGACAGCTGTTCATCAACCGCAAGAACGGCGAGGTGCTGACCATCGGCATCTATGACACCCAGGAGGCGGCGGAGTCATTCGCCTCGGTGGCGGCCAAGGTGATGCCGAGCCTGGTGCCCCTTCTCGACGGCCCGCAGCCCGAGCGGGAGATCTACGAGATGGCGGCGTCGAGCGCAATGGAATCAATGGCTGTCGTCGAGCGGGGGATCGAGGCCTTCAACAAGGGCGACCTCGAGCAGATGGCGCGGGACTCGGCGCCCGACATCACCCACACCATTCCGGGTGGGGAGGTAATCAAGGGCCCGCAGGCGGTCAAGGAGTACAACCAGAACTGGCGGAACGGCTTCCCGGACGCCAAGGTGGTTGTCGAGCGGATTCTCCCGGTCGGCAGCACCGTGACTGTCCAGGGTCGGTTCACCGGCACCCACACCGGGACCCTGCGCACGCCGATGGGCGACATCCCCGCCACCGGCCGCAAGGTGGACGTCGCGGTCGCCGATATCACCACGGTCGACCGCGGCCTGGTCAGCAGCACGATCCTCTACTTCGACCGGGTGGACCTCATGACCCAGCTGGGCATGGCGCCCAGCAGCGCCCGGACCTCGACGCCGGCTTAGGCATTCGCGGAGGAGCTGGGGGGCCAGATTGGGCTCCCCAGCTCACCATTGGGTAGAATTCAGATCTGAAGTTTCAATTCAGCACGTGGGGGCGTCCGGTCTCGACGGGGTAGTTGAGCTTCGAGATTGCGAGTCGAAGGCGTGAGCGTCACAGCGCAAACAACACAAGTGCCAACAAGCACTCCGATTTCGCTCTCGCTGCGTAAGTAGCGTTTGAGAAATTCCCGGGACATGATCCCGGGCGTGGCTCTCGGTAGGTCCGGCGGACCGGGAAGCTACGTCAAATAGCCGGATTGCCGTCCTGGAGGCGCCTCGGCTCCAGGGCGGGACATTCACCGAGGCTGGCCGCAAGGACCCCGTCGTGAGGGGCCCCAGGGCGAGATCAAAATCACGAACACACTCGTAGAGATTTCGAGGGACGCTGCTTCGGACGCGGGTTCAACTCCCGCCGCCTCCACCACTTTCTGTATTCAGTATCCCTCTCCGGCCGGGTTTTGCCCCCACCGTGCCCCACTGGCTCAGAAGGTCATCCATGATGGCGTGCCCCACACGGCGAAGACGAAGCCGCTTCTCGGGTTCGCTGACCGGTGGCGGGCTGCGGAAGTTCAAGACCTGCCTGACCGCGGCTCACCGAAAGGCCGACCCTGAGTGCTCGCCGTAAACTGCGGGCGTGAGCACTCTGCCGCCTTCACCTCCCGGGGGGAAGGAGCTGGGGGGTGGGATCGCCAATGCCGACCCTCGTATCGACCGCCTTGCCTACGCCGCCCTTGTCACGGGCATCCTGTCGATCGTCCTCTCACTCGTTCTCATCGGGTCTGGGCTTCTGCTCGGTCCCGGGGCAGCGATCATGGGTTACGTCTCTCGCCGGCGGGTCGCAGCGAGCCTTGGCACTCTCGGTGGCAGCGGCGTCGCCCTCGCAGGTCTGATCCTTGACATCATCGGCTTTGGCGCGGGCCTAGCGATTCTCGTGTTCGCGTTCCTGCTAGCTGGTCTTTTCCAGTGTGGCGGCGCGGGTCCCCACCAGCCCGGTCTACGGTGTTAGAGGAACCCCCAACGCCCGAGCGGCCAGCCGAAGCGGTTCGCTAGGCCACAGCGCCCTTCCATCTTGTCGGCCCCAAGGCCGCCCCCTGCCGGGCAGGCTGACCAGGTTCCAGTCCGAGTTAGCCTTGTCGGCCTTGGCCGGGCCCACTCCCCCCAACCCGTCTCCGCCTCCGCCCGCTCTTGGCGGCCGGCTGGCGCGCCTGGGCAATCTGCTGACTGCCGACCTCACCCCCCCTTCGCCGCCACCGGGACTTCCGGCGCTTCCTCTTCGGTCGCGGCGCCTCCCTTTTCGGGGCGATGATCACCGAGGTCGCCGTCCCCTATCAGGCGTATCAGCTGACACATTCATCCCTGGTCGTGGGTGCGATCGGCGCAGTCGAACTGGTGCCGCTGGTCGCCTTCGCCTTCATCGGCGGCGCCATCGCGGACTGGGCGGACCGACGGCTGGTCGTCCTCTTGACACAGTCGGCGATGTTGGTGACGGCGGTGGTGCTGCTGCTGAACGCGCTCCTCCTGAACCGGAGCCAGCCCGGCTTGGCATTGGTGATCCTCTTTGCCGTCGGGGCCCTCCGCGCCGGTGTGACGGCTGTCCAGAGACCCTCAGTCGAAGCGATGCTGCCCCGTCTCGTCGACCGCGAGGAGATGGTCGCGGCGGGGGCGCTCAGTTCCATCCAGATGAACACGATAATCATCGTCGGACCGGCCCTCGGGGGCCTCCTGATCGCCCTGTTCGGGATGCCCGCCGCCTACGGGCTCGATGTGGCGACCTTCGCGCTCTCACTGCTGCTCCTGGGCGGCATTCGCTCCCTGCCTGCGCCCGAGGGCGCCGAGCGACCGAGCCTGCGCGGGATCGGGGAGGGAATTCGCTATGCGTTCAGCCGCCAGGAACTGATCGGCACCTATAGCGTCGACATGGTCGCGATGTTCTTCGGAATGCCGTGGCGCTCTTCCCAGCGCTGGCTGACCGCCTCGGCGGGCCGGCGGTGCTCGGCCTGCTCTATGCCGCGCCCTCGGTCGGCTCACTTCTCGCTTCAGCGACCAGCGGTTGGGCGGGGCGAGTCCACCGGCATGGTCTCGCGATCGTCCTGGCCGCGTCGGGCTGGGGGCTTGCCATCGCGGCCTTCGGTCTCGCGCCGTCGGTCCCACTGGCCCTGTTCTTCCTCGCGGTGGCCGGCGCGGCCGACATGATCAGCGGCGTCTTCCGGATGGCGGTCTGGAACCAGACGATCCCGGACTCTCTGCGTGGCCGGCTGGCCGGAATCGAGCTGATCAGCTATGCCAGCGGACCGGCCTTGAGCGGTGTCGAGTC
>CAXMLP010000266.1:0-2829 GCA_964194225.1 uncultured bacterium
CTGGGCCTTCGCGCTGTATGCCCTCCACTGGCACTGGCAGGCCAGCCAGATCGCCGGCATCGCACTTTCGACCACGTCGGTCGCGGTCGTCTACGCGGTGATGATCGAGACCGGCCTGAACAAGACTGACCTCGGCAAGCTGATCCTCTCCGCGTGCTTCATCTGCGACATCGGGACGGTGGGGGCACTCGGTGTGCTGTTCGCCAACTACAACGTTCTGCTGGTCGCCTTCGCCATCGCAACCGTCATCGCCCTGGCATTCTTCACCCGGGTTCTACGGTGGGTCGTGGCCGTCTTCGGGCACGCCGTCAGCGAGCCTGAGGTCAAGTTCGTCTTCGTGGTTCTGTTCTTGCTCGGCGGCCTTGCCGCGGCAGCCAAGTCCGAGGCAGTGCTCCCGGCCTACCTGCTGGGATTGGTGGCCGCGGGCGCATTCCACGAGGATCCACGCTTGATGGGACGGATCCGCGGCACCGCTTTCTCCTTGCTGACGCCCTTCTTCTTCCTGAAGGCGGGGACGCTCATCGTCCTCAACTCAGTCATCACCGGCTTCGTGGGCGTGCTCTTGCTCTTCGGAGTCAAGATGGTGGCCAAGTTTGTCGGCGTATACCCGGCCACGCTCGCTTTCCGGGTGCGCAGGAAGCAGGCGCTGTACACGACGATGATGATGTCGACCGGGCTCACCTTCGGGTCGATCTCGGCGCTCTTCGGGCTCACCCACGGGTACATCGATCGCGGCCAGTATTCAATCTTGGTCACCGTCGTGGTCCTGAGCGCGCTGGTCCCCACTCTGATCGGGCAGATCTTCTTCTACCCTCAGGCGCACCACCTCCGCTGGGGAACCGAGGACCCGCCCGACGACTTGGAGAGACGCGCCGAGCAGGATCGCGCGCCAGGTTAACCAGCCCGCCGAGCCGTCGCCTCCCGAAGCCAGGCTTCGGCCGCCATCTGCACCGGATCCCAGGGAGAAGAGAAAGGCGGCGTGTAACTGAGGTCAAGGTCGAGAATCTGCGCCACCTGCATATTGGTGAAGAGCGCCGCAGCGAAGGTGTTGATCCTCTTTGCGACCTGGCCGCGATGATCGCCGACGATCTGGGCCCCGAGCAGCCGACCGGAGCGGCGATCGCCGGTCAACCTGATCCCAAGCTCGTGCGCGCCGGGATAGTAGGCCTTGTGGTCCGGAACCGTGGTCTCCGTCGCTGGGGTAAGTAGGTTGCAGAGACACCCTTCTGCTGCATGTGCCGGCTCCAGTCCACCAGCTCAGCGATACCCACGAGCACCTTCTTCGGATCGCAGCCGCGCAATTGGCAGGTGCCACCAAACGGGCTCGAGTCGATGACGGCCACGCTCCAGCCCGCCGTACGGCAGGTGTAGGCGACGGTCTGTGCCGCCGAACCTGTGCCCAGGACGATCAGGTCAACAACGGTGGTCACAAGGCGCCTCCTTTGATGCGGGTCAACACGCCATTGGTGAGCGGCTTCCAGTCTTCAGCAGCGAGGTCGGAGGACTCGTCCAGGTGGAGGATTCGCCCTTTGAGGCCATGATCCTTGGCCCAACTCTGCGCCAAGTCAGAGTTGACAAAGAGGTTGCTGTGCGGGCACCACTGCTCGTACACATTCTCGCAGCAGATCATGAGGTCCTCGTCGGGCCTGAACAGAACCACGGCGTTCTGCTCTGGACGACCCCGAACGAACTGGACCTCGATGATCTGACCGCTCGGTGGGCTGGGAGAGAACGCACGACCGCCGGCAGCAAGCGCTCCGAAGATGCCCAGGATGTCGTAGGCACACCAGGTCCAGAACCGTCGCCCATCAAGCTCGATCTCATGACGGTCGGGAACGATGCTCAGCCCAGCGGAGCCGACGACGTTCCCGGCGTCGTCGCGTCGGATCCATCCCGCGTGATCCAGTTGGTCGAGCAACTCCTCCAGCTGGTCGGGTCCAATAGCGGTCTCCCTGACCAGCGCTTCCCGCCCGATTGGCTCGGAATGAGCGAGGAGGAGCCTGAACGCGGCCGCCCTTACTCGGGACTCCGGATTGATCGGCGGCTCAATCGGGGTCTTCGTCTTCATGCCGCGCAGCAACTCAGCTTCGAGACATCGCGCGTGAACGTCTGGGCGGTGAGTTTGAACCCTTCGGCAAAGGTCAGGTAGGGAGCCCACGTGTTGGCAATCTGATCCGTTGTGAGCCCGAACTGGATGGCGTACACGGCAGCCTGGATGACGTCGCCCGCGCCGGCGGCGACGACGCTCGCTCCGACGATCCGGCCGGTCGCGCGCTCGGCCACGATCTTAACGAAACCGCGAGTATCCCGGTTGACGAGAGCGCGCGGTACCGCTGACATCGGAAGCACCCGACACTCACACTCGATCCCCTGCGCGTTCGCCTGCTCGTCAGTCAGACCCGCGGCAGCGAAGGTAGGGGAGGTGAAGATCACCCGTGGCAGCGACCGCAGATCGAGTTTCAATTTGGCGTCTTCCAGGGCATTTCGAACCGCCGTGTTGCCCTCACGCGCGGCGAGATACACGAACTGAGGATGGCCGGTGACGTCGCCTGCGGCCCACACCCGCGGATTGGTCGTTCTCAAGAACTCGTCCACTCGCACCGCCGCACGCTCCGTGGTCTCGATGCCGGCCCGCTCGAGCCCCAGACCGTCCGTGTTGGGTCGTCGGCCAGTGGCCACCAGGATTTGGTCTCCGCTCACCTCCAACCCACTGCCACCCATCCGGAAGCGGACCGTCTTCAGGTCGCCACTCGAGCTGACTGCAATCAGCTTCGTTTCGGTGTGAACGGTCGCTCCCTCTTCGACGAGCTAGACCTCATTGTGGCGTCT
>CAXMLP010000267.1:0-7497 GCA_964194225.1 uncultured bacterium
CTCCCGTTCCCCCAGCCGCTGCGCCCATGCCTTCGACCGCTGCCGGCAGGAGAACCCGCCGCTTTTCAAAGCCGGTTCGCAGCTGTCCGCCTGCTGGCTCTGCTCACAGGGGCCACGCCGGGCGGCTCCGGCCGGGGCCCTGTGACCGCGCTCCGAGGTGAGGCAACGGAGGGTGCTGGGCTGACGCCCCTCCTGCGGGCACGCGGCGTCCGCAAGTACTTCCCCGTCCGTCGGGGAATCCTGCAGCGGGTGGTGGGCCAGGTCCAGGCCGTCGATGGGGTGGATCTGGACATCCACGGCGGCGAGACGGTGGGCCTGGTCGGGGAGTCCGGCTGTGGGAAGTCCACCCTCGGCCGCACGCTGCTCCGGCTCATCGAGCCCTCGGAGGGTGAGATCACCTTCGACGGGAAGGACCTGATGGCTCAGCGAGGTCCGACGCTGAAGGCCATGCGCCGCGACATGCAGATCATCTTTCAGGACCCCGTCGGGTCGTTGAACCCTCGGATGACGGTCCGGGAGATCATCGGCGAGGGACTCTCGGCGCATCGCCTCGCCCTGGGTCCGGAGCGGGAACCGAAGATCCGAGAGGTCCTGGAGCAGGTTGGGCTGCGGCCGGAGGCGGCCGGCCGGTACCCCCATGAGTTCTCCGGGGGGCAGCGGCAGCGGATCGGGATCGCTCGGGCGCTTGTGCTGCGACCCAAGTTCGTGGTTGCCGATGAACCGGTCTCGGCACTTGACGTGTCGATCCAGTCCCAGGTGCTGAACCTGCTGGTCGAGTTGAAGCGGACCTTCAACCTCACGTACCTCTTCGTCGCGCACAACCTGGCTGTGGTCGGCTACATCTCCGATCGCATTGCGGTGATGTATCTCGGCAAGATCGTCGAGCTGGCCGACGCGAAAGACCTTCACGTCACCCCCCTTCACCCCTACACGATGGCGCTGCTCTCGGCCATCGCCGAGCCCCTGCCGGGCCGGGCAAAGCACCGAATTGTGCTCACCGGTGACGTGCCCAGCCCGATCAACCCCCCGTCCGGCTGTCGCTTCCGGACCCGCTGCCCGATTGCTCAGCAGATCTGCGCCGAGGTTGAGCCTCCACTTGAGCTGAAGCCCCAGGGCCATGCCGCCGCCTGCCATTTCGCAGGTACGCCGATCGGCGGCGGTCAAGCGCGGGGTGATCGCGGGCGCTGAAGCGAACCTCGCCGCGGATCTACACTGGCGGGGCTGTAGCAGAAGTCTTCATCGAGCGAATGAGCTGGCCCGCGGTCGGGGCCGAGATCGCCGGCGGCAAACGCCGGGCGATCGTCTGCGCGGCCTCCTCCGAACAGCATGGCCCGCACCTGCCCGAAGCGACCGATGCCCTGCTCGGTGCCGAGTACGCACGGCGGCTGGCGCTCAGGCTGGGCGACACCCTTGTCGCACCGATCATCCGGCCGGGCTGTTCAGAGCACCACATGAGCTTTGCCGGCAGCCTGACCATCAGCCATGCCCTCCTGATGGAGATCATTGACGCCTACCTCCACTCCCTGCGCCGCCACGGCTTCGAGAGCTTCGTGGTGATGTCGAGCCACGGCGGGAATTTTCCCGTCCTGGCCGAGTGGGAGCGGTCTCGGCAGCCCGCCGGGTGCACTGTGATCTCGGACATCGGCGTCTTCGATGCCGGGTTCCAGGCGATCCGCCGGTTCGGGCGTCAGGACTCTGCGGGACCTCACGCCGAGGTCATGGAGACCTCGATGATGTTGACGATTCACCCCGAGTTGGTTCACATGGACCTCGCCGAGCCGGGCTTCGAGGGTGACCTCGCCCTCCCCGAGCTCCTCGCCAAGGGGATGCGGGAGATATCGGAGAACGGCATCATCGGCAACCCGGTGGGAGCGACCGCCGAGATCGGTGAGGCAGTGCTTGAGGCGATCGCCGACCGGCTGGCCGCCGAGGTGCGCGCTGGGAATGCCGCCGCCTCGGCCCTATACTCGCCCAATTCGGATTGATCGGAGGGGGAAATTGAATGGGTAATCGGGTATTTGCGCTCCTGCTCGCGGCAGGGCTGGCGATCGTCGGCTGCGGAACCGGCGGCGGCAACGCACCGACTGGGAGCACCTCCAAGCACGGTGACAAACTGACGGTCGCGATCGGCATCGATCCGGACAACCTGGACCCCGCCGCGCAGACCACAACGACGGCCCAGCAGATCGTCGACATGATGGCCGAGGCCCTCGTTTCGATCGACAGCAAGGGCAACACCATCCCGCTGCTGGCCACCAGCTGGACCAACTCTCCCGATGGCCTCAGCTACACATTCACGCTTCGCACCGGCATCAAGTTCACCGACGGCACCGCCTTCGATGCCAAGGCTGTCAAGTTCTCGCTCGACCGCCTCCTCTCGCCCGAGACCTTCAAGGCTCAGAAGGGAGTGCTCAACGTGATCAGCCAGGTGGACGCCGTCGATGACACACACGCGAAGTTCACGCTCAAGAGCCAGTTTCCGGCCTTCGTGGCGGCCATGACCCAGACCGTCGCCGCGATCGTATCGCCCGCCTCCGTCAACGTCCCGCCCAACACCCCCAAGCAGATCCAGCAGCCCATCGGCACGGGGCCCTATAAGTTCAGCGAACGGCAGGCCGGCGACCACATCACGATGGTCAAGAACAGCGACTACTGGGGCACCAAGCCCAACTACGACACGCAGATCTACAAGATCGTCCCGGAGGCGACATCGCGCGAAACCCTGGTCAAGTCGGGCCAGGCGGACGTCATCATGCTGCCGCCGGCAAATGATCTCCCGGCGCTCCGCAACGACCCCAACCTGAGGGTGATCATGAGCCAGAGCGACCGGACCATCCAGATGGTGATCAACACCGTTGACCAGGTCGTGCCCAACCTCCAGAAGAAGGAGGTCCGGCAGGCGCTCAACTACGCGGTCGACAAGGACGCCATCATCAAGAACGTCATGTTCGGAGCGGCTGTGCCGCTCGAAGGCCCGATGTCCAAGACCCTCGCCGGCTCCTGCCCGACCGGAAGCTACGGCTATGACGTCAATAAGGCGAAGCAGATGCTGCAGGCGAACGGGGCCGCGGGAATGAAGGTGCGCCTGATCTCGCCGACCGGGCGCTACGTGCAGGACTTCCCGGTCGCCCAGGCGGTGGCCGGCTACCTGCGGGAGGCTGGCCTGGTGGTCGAGGGACCGGCAACGAGCGACTGGCCCAGCTATGTCTCCGGAATCGTGCTGGCGACGCCCGAAAAGCAAGCTCAAAAGACCGACCTTCACCTGCTCGGCTGGGCGCCCGCCTACCTCGATGCCTCCCAGCAGTTCGAACAGTTCTACTCGCTCCGCGCCGCGCCGAAGGGCCAGGAGAGCTCCTATTACAAGAATCCGCAGGTTGACGCTCTCATTGAGAAGGGCAACTCCGACCCCGTCGCCAGCACCCGCAACAAGACGTACTGCGATGCGGCCAAGATCGTGTGGGATGACGCCCCCTGGATCTTCCTCTACAACCAGAAGCTGCCGCTGGTGACAACGTCGAAGGTGACCGGCATCACCGGTGTGCCGAACGAGAAGTTCAACACGGTCTACGCAGCGCCGGCCTAGTGGCTTCCAGGGTGCCAGACAGGAGCTGACGTGCTGACCTATGTCGCAGGCCGGCTCCTGCTGGCGGTCCCGACCCTCCTGGGGGTGGCGACCATCGTATTCATGCTGGTGCGCCTTTTGCCCGGCGACCCGGCCGCCGTGATGGCCGGTCCCCAGGCGACCGACGCCGACATCGAGGTGCTCAGGCACCAGTTCAATCTCGACCAGCCTCCACTCCAGCAGTACGGCGGGTTCCTGCTTCGCCTCCTCGAGGGGAACCTTGGCATCTCCACTCGGAGCGGTCACACTGTCGCGGAGGAGATCCTCACCCGCGCGCCCTACACAATCCAGCTGGCCGTGCTGGCAACGCTTCTCGCCACCGTGATCGGGGTCACCCTCGGCATCCTCGCGGCCACCCGACCAA
Source organism: uncultured bacterium (assembly GCA_964194225.1). Classification (GTDB taxonomy): domain Bacteria; phylum Chloroflexota; class Dormibacteria; order Dormibacterales; family Dormibacteraceae; genus CAXMLP01. The sequence goes on from CAXMLP010000267.1 coordinate 3,987, forward strand.
ATACCAAGCTCGATGTCGCCATCTCGGCGACCTCCGTTTTCGGCATCTCGATGCCGGTCTACTGGCTGGGCCTGATGCTCATCGTGATCTTCTCCATCAAGTTGCACGAGTTGCACCTCGGCGGGCTGCCGGCCGCCGGCGCCTCCGATTGGTCGGGTTTCGTACTGCCCACCACGACCCTCGCGCTCTTCTCGATCGGCCTGGTGGCGCGCATGACCCGCGGCTCGATGCTGGAGGTCCTCGGGCTCGACTACGTCAGGACCGCCCGGGCCAAGGGCGCCAACCGGCGAACCGTCCTTCTGAAGCACGCCCTGCGCAACGCGATGCTTCCGGTGGTCACGGCCGTCAGCCTGCAGTTTGGCGCCCTGCTGGGCGGGGCGGTCCTCACCGAAACCGTGTTCAGCTGGCCGGGCATCGGCCGCCTCCTGGTCGATTCGATCTTCTCCCGCGACTACCCGGTGGTGCAGGGGGTCGTGCTGGTTCTATCGGTCACCTTCATCGCGGTCAACCTCCTGACCGACCTGCTCTACGCGTATATCGACCCCCGGATCAGGTACGACTGAGATGACCACTCCCCCCTCGGCCGACATCACAGCCGGCCTCGCCGGCACCGGAAGTGTCGACGCCGGCGCGGCGGGGCTGACCTCCAGCGGCCGCGCCTGGCAGCGCCTGCGGGGCCACCGCAGCGCCCGATTCGGCGTGGCGGTGCTGCTGCTCTACGTGATCGCGACGATCGTGCTGCCCCTGGTCATTCACTACGACCCGAACCGGAACAACCTCAGCCAGGCCTTCCTGCCCCCCGAGGGCGGCCACCTGCTGGGTACCGACGAGCTGGGCCGGGACGAACTGCTGCGCCTGGCCCTGGCCGCTCGGTTCACCCTCTTCGTGGGTGTCGCCGCGGTGGCAATCGGGCTCGCGGTGGGGCTCCCGTTGGGGGCGGCGTCGGGCTATTTCGGAGGCTGGATTGATCTTCTGATCCAGCGCCTGACCGACATCCTGCTCGCCTTCCCGGGCATCCTGCTGGCCCTGGCCCTGGTGGCGGCCCTCGGTCCGGGACTCAAGAACGTGATCATTTCGGTCGGCATCACGTCGATCCCGGGGTTCATCCGCCTCACCCGCGCCTCGGCCCTGTCGATCCGCGAGCTTCCCTATGTCGAGGCGGGCCGGGCCTTGGGCGTCGCCAGTTGGAAGATCGTCCTGCGGCACATCATCCCGAATTCACTGGCTCCGGTCATCGTGCAGGCGACCCTCCAGCTCGGCTTTGCCATCCTGGTCGCGGCCGGCCTGGGCTTCCTCGGCCTGGGCGTGCAGCCACCGACTCCGGAGTGGGGCTCCATGCTCGGGTTGTCGCGAAACTACATCTTCAGCGACCAGGCCCTGGTCACCTTCCCGGGCCTGGCCATCTTCGGCGCGGTGCTCGCCTTCAACCTCCTGGGTGACGGTCTCCGCGATGCCCTTGACCCACGAATGAAGTAGCCGCCCGCGGCCTCAGCGCGGTGAGCCGGTCTCCTTCCTGATCGCCGGAGCAACCACGGTGCCGAACAGCTCGATCGAGTGCATCACCCGGTCATGGGCCAGGGCGCCGATGCTGATCTGGGCCAGGAAGCGTTGGTGCCCGAAGACCTCGTGCTGAAACAGGATCTTTTCGATCACCGACTGCGGGCTGCCGACCACCAGCGCCCCCCGGGACGAGGTCAGAAGGTCGAATTGCTCCCTCGTCATCGCCGGCCAACCCCGCTCTCTTCCGATCCGGGTCATCATGCCCGCGTAGGCGGGGAAGAACTCGTCCGCGGCGCGCTGCGAGGTCTCCGCGACGTAGGTGTGCGAATTGATGCCCACCGCGAGCCGGGCCGGGTCGTGGCCGGCCTCCCGCGCGGCGTCGCGGTAGAGGTCGACGAGGGGCGCAAAGCGTTCGGGATAGCCGCCGATGATTCCAACGGCGAGGGGAAGATTGAGAGTGCCGGCGCGCGCGAATGACTGCGGGGTGCCGCCGACGCCGATCCAGATGGGCAGTGGGTCCTGGACCGGCCGCGGATAGACGGCGACGTCCCGAAGCGGCGGCCGGTGCCGGCCCGACCACGTGACCCGCTCGTCCTGGCGAAGCTTGAGCAGCAGGTCGAGCTTCTCCGCGAACAGTTCGTCGTAGTCATTGAGGTCATGGCCGAAGAGGGCAAAGGACTCGATGAACGATCCCCGCCCGGCCATGATCTCGGCCCGGCCGCCGGAGAGCAGATCGAGCGTGGCAAAGTCCTGGAAGACTCGTACCGGGTCAAGGGAGCTGAGCACGGTGACAGCTGTCGTCAAACGCAGGCGCTTGGTCCGAGCGGCGGCTGCGGCCAGCACCACCACCGGAGAGGACACCAGGAAGTCACGGCGGTGGTGCTCGCCAAGTCCAAACACGTCGAGGCCGAGCTGCTCGGCGAGGTCGATCTCCTCCAGCAGGTTGCGCATCCGGTCGGCCGGAGAGATGACCTGCGCCGTCGCCGGGTCGGGAGCGAGGTCGGCGAAGGTGTAGACGCCGAGTTCCATGGCGGGAGGAATCAGATGGCAGCCAGGAGTCGGAACGCCAGCCCGGTCGCCGCGCCATAAACCAGGTGGGCGGACAAATCCTTCCAGAGCGTCGGGGCGCCGTACTCGGTGATCGGCTTATAGAGCCCCGAGGGGGGCAGGATCACATAATCGCTGAGGAAGACGGCCGCCCCGAATGGGATACCGAACCAGGCGCGGGGCTTGTTGAGGGAGCCTGCCGCGATACCGAAAGCGGCGCCCCAGAAAGTCCCGTAACCCCAATGCACGATGTTGTTGACCAGTGGAGCGCGACGCGCCGGCAGCGCTGCCTGCGTGAAGCCCTCCGCCAACCGGCGGCCGACCTGCCCCGGGGCCGACACCTTGTCCCAGTTGTGTGGAGTGGAGAATTCCCATTTCCCGATTGGCTGGGCGCCGCCCTCCCTCCGGTAGCGGCTATAGAGGAGCGCATCCATGGCAATCGTGCCGGCGATGCCAGCCGCGATCCCCCGGCCAATCGCGCCGAGCGGAGTCATTGGGCCAGCCTAACCGGCGCCACCAGCGGGAATTGGCGCAGTCCGGTCAGAATGCGAACAATGTCACCCGCAGACCTTCTCCAAGACGCCCGCCACCTGAAACCTCAGCTGGTTGAAGACCGCCGAGCGATCCATCAAAACCCCGAACTCGCCTACCAGGAGGTCAAGACTGCAGCTCGCGTCGCGGCGCGCCTCACAGCGCTCGGCATCCCGCATCGCACCGGCGTTGGCGAGACCGGCGTCATCGGCGTCATCCAGGGTGCCCGGCCGGGACGCAGCGTGATCCTGCGCGGGGACATGGACGCGTTGCCAATCCTGGAGGAAACTCCGGTTGGTTTCGCCTCCACCGTCCCTGGGGTGATGCACGCCTGCGGCCATGACTCGCACACCGCGAATGGTTCTCCTTCCCGCCCCCTCTGGGCTCATCAATTACGCCTGGGAAGGTGTCTCACCTGAGGTTGACACAGAGG
>CAXMLP010000268.1:0-2527 GCA_964194225.1 uncultured bacterium
CCCGCGGCACAGTGTCGGGCAAGAACACCATCACGGCCGGCGATCGCAAGCTCGAGGCCAAGCACCTCATCATCGCGACCGGCTCGACACCGCGCCTCCTCCCCGGCATCGAGGTCGACGGCAAGCGAATCATCACCTCTGACCACGCGGTCCATGCGGCTCAGCTGCCGAAGTCCGTGGCGATCATCGGCGGCGGCGCGATCGGCGTGGAATTCGCCACCTTCTACCACCAGATGGGCGTCCCCAGCGTGACCGTCATCGAGGCGCTGGAACGGCTGGTTCCGCTGGAGGACCTGGAGGTCTCCGACGTGATGCTGAAGTCATTCCAGAAGGCGGGCATCGAGGTCCGGCTGGGCGCGAAGGTGCTCGAGGCCAAGGCCGGAGCGGACGATGTCGTGATCAAGCTCGACAGCGGCGAGATCCGCGCCGAGCAGCTGCTGGTGGCGGTCGGCCGGGCCGCCCGGAGCCGGGACATCGGTCTCGAGGAGGCCGGTCTGCGGCTGACCAAGCAGGGCACCGTGGAAGTGGATGAGTGGCTCCGAACGGGCGTCGACTCGATCCACGCCATCGGGGACCTGGTCGGTGGTTATCAGCTTGCCCACGCTGCTGTCCACGAGGGCGTGACCGCCGCCGAGGACATCGCCGGGCGTCGAGTCGAGCCGATCCACCAGGAGCTGATCACTCGCTGCACCTATTCCCACCCCCAGATCGCCTCGGTGGGACTGACCGAAAAGCAGGCCCGCGACAAGGGCGTCAAGGTGAAGGTCGGCAAGTTTCCCTTCATGGCCATCGGCCGGGCCCTCATTCACGGAGAGCCGGAGGGATTTGTCAAAATCGTCGCCGACGAGACCGGCCGGGTCCTGGGCACCCACATCGTCGGGGTCCAGGCAACCGAGCTGATCGCCGAACCGGCCCTGGCCCAGCTCTTCCAGGGTGACGCCTGGGAGATCGGCCGGAACGTGCACCCCCATCCAACTTTGAGCGAGGCGATCGGCGAAGCCGCGCTGGCGGTTGACGGCGCCGCCCTGAACATCTGAGGAAGCGATGAAGACCCAGGAGAAATTGACCTTCTCACCCGACTGGCACTACCAGGAGCCGGTCGACTGGCGCGACACCGACATTGACGAGAACACCCTGCGGGAGTGGTTCCACTTCATGCTCCTGGGTCGCCAGATCGACGTCCGCTGCCAGGTCCTCAACCGGCAGGGCCGGGCTCCCTTCATCCTCTCCGGCGCCGGCCACGAGGCAGCCCAGATCGGCGTGGCTTGGCCGCTCAAGCCAAAGCACGATTGGATCTCGCCCTACTACCGCGACGTGGTCTTCTGCTTCCGGATGGGAGTCACGCCGCTCGACGTGATGCTCTCCGTTCTGGCCAAGCCGGACGACCCCGCCTCGGGTGGGAAGCAGACGCCGGGCCACTTCTCCGACACCCGGCTCAACATCATCTCCGGCGGCTCCCCGCTGGCCACCCAGATGGTGCACGGGGCGGGCGTCGCCTACGCGCTGAAGATGGACAAGACCGACAAGGTCGTGATGACGTGCTACGGCGAGGGCGCCGGGGCTGAAGGCGACGCGCATGAAGCCTTCAACTTCGCCGCGATCTACCGGCTGCCCGAGATTTTCATCTGCCAGAACAACGGCTTCGCGATCTCGACGCCCTACCGCAAGGAGTATGCGATCCAGTTTGCGGCGCAGCGCGCGGCCGGCTACGGCTTCCCCGGCGTGACGCTCGACGGCCGGGATCCGGTGACCTCTTATCACGTCGCCAAGCAGGCGGTGGCGCGGGCTCGCGCGGGCGAGGGGCCGACCCTCATCGAGTGTCTTGTCGATCGCCTCGGCGCTCACTCGTCAGAGGACGACCAGCGCCGCTATCGCTCCGCGGAGGAGCTCGACCAGCTGGCCAACAACGACTGCCTGGAGCGGTTCCGCAAGCGCCTGCTCGAAGAGGGCATCCTGAATGAGAAGCAGGTCGCCGAATACGAGGAGCGCGTCAAGCAGGACGTGACCGCGGCGACCCGCCTGGCGCTCGACGCCCGCGACGCGGAGGCAGAGGAGGCGCTCACCAACGTCTACGGCGAGCCGGTCCCGACTGCCATCGAGCCGTCGGGCGGGGAGAGCGAGGAGCTGAACATGGTCTCCGCCCTCCGGGAGGCCCTGACCGAGGAGATGGAGCGCGACGACTCGGTGATCATCCTGGGCGAGGATGTCGGCCCCAAAGGCGGCGTCTTCCTCATCACCGACGGGCTGCACCTGCGCTTCGGCGAAGACCGCGTCATCGATACCCCGATCGCCGAGTCGTCGATCGCCGGAGTCGCGCTCGGCCTCGCCCTCGCCGGCAAGCGCCCGGTGGCCGAGATGCAATTCACCGACTTCGCCCACATGGCCTTCAACCAGATCACCAACGAGATCGCCAAGTTCCGCTACCGGACCAACGGTGATTGGGGCGTGCCGATCGTCGTGCGGGCCCCCATGGGTGGCCACGTCCACGGCGCCCTCTATCACTCGCAGTCGATCGAGGCGCGCTTCG
>CAXMLP010000269.1:0-3096 GCA_964194225.1 uncultured bacterium
GGCTGGCACATCGAGTGCTCGGCCATGAGCCGAGCTCTGCTTGGGGCGACGATCGACATTCACGCCGGCGGAGTCGATCTGCTCTTCCCGCATCATCAGAACGAGGTCGCCCAATCTGAGGCGGCCAGCGGGGTGCCGCTCGCCCGCTATTGGCTCCACGCCGCCCACCTGGCCGATGCGACTGGCACGAAAATGTCAAAGCGCCTGGGCAACATCGCGACCCTGCGCGACCTGCTGGAGGCCGGCCATGACGCGGTGGCCATCCGGTTCTTCCTGATGGTTGGCGCCCATTACCGCAAACAGCTGCGGATGGACGAGGACGCGTTCATCGGCGCGGCCGAGCAGGTGAGGCGGCTGCGCGATTTCGCCCAGCGGGTGGAACGCCACAGCCCGGCCGCGGTCGATGACTCCGCCCTGGTGGCGCAGCTGGCATCCCAGGAGCAGAATTACCGCGCCGCTCTCGACGATGATCTCAACCTGCCCCAGGGGGTGGGTCACCTCTTCGAAGGCGCCCGGATCTCGAATACTGCGATGGATCACGCCGCGGCCGGGCCGGCCGCGCTGGGGCGAATGCGATCGCTGCTGGCTGCGGCAGATTTCCATCTGGATATCCTGCGCAGGGGAGACGAGGGAGAAAAAGGCATTGAAGAGGAAATCGAGCGGCTCATCGCCGAAAGGGAAGCGGCCCGCGCGGGGCGCGACTTCGCGCGGTCGGACGCCATCCGGGAGGAGCTCCGCGCTCGGGGCATCGTCATCGAGGACTCCCGGGAAGGCGTCCGCTGGCGGCGGACGCCAACGAGTCCGCCCCCCTGAGCTCTCCGCGCCGAAGCCGCGCGGGGCTCGGCGGTCCCCGACCCGGCTGCCCGAATCGGACGAGCCGCGGCGGTCTCCGGCACGATCGACCGAGCCGGAAGCGCTGCGGCGCTCGGCCCGGTCGGCGGAGCCCGACGCCGCCCGGCGGAGGACCTTTGAAGAGCGGCCGCGGCCCCGACCCGACCGTCTGCGCCGGGCGGAGCCCGGCGGGGCAGCGCGAAGTCAGCTCGACCTGATCTACGGTCGCAACGCTGTTCTCGAGGCGGCCCGAGCCGGCCACGTGAAGCGGATCCTGATCGCAGAGGGTCTCGAACCGGACCCCCGCCTCGATGAGCTGGCGCTGCTCGGCCGAGTCGACATCGTGAGCCGTGAGCGGCTGGAGTCGCTCGCCCACGGCAACCACCAGGGGGTCGCCGCCGAACTCCTGCCGCGCGAATTCTCCAACCTGAGGGGGCTGTTGGCCGGCTCCCCAACCCTACTGCTCGGTCTGGACGGCATCCTCGACCCCCAGAACCTGGGCGCCATTTTGCGCAGCGCCGAGGCAGCCGGAGTCCAGGGCGTGGTGCTTCCCGAGCGGCGTTCGGCCCCGGTCACCGCGGCCGTGGTGAAGGCGAGCAGCGGCGCCAGCGAGCACGTCCGACTCTGCCGCGTCAGCGGGCTGGCCAGTGCAATCTCCGACATCAAACGGGCTGGCATATGGTGCGTGGCCCTGGACGTCAGCGGCGATCAGGCGCCCTGGGAGTTCGACCTGACCCAGCCCGTCTGCATTGTCATCGGCGGGGAGGAGGGCGTGCACCGGCTGGTCCGGCAGCGCTGCGATGCCCGGCTGAGGATCCCGATGGCCGGCCGGGTGGACAGCCTCAACGCCTCCGCCGCCGCGGCGGCGATCCTCTACGAGGTGACCCGACAGCGCAGCGCTTCCTCCTGATCCAGTTGGTTAGACTCCCTGCCACGAGATGAGCGCCGGCATCCAGTTTCCAGCCCATCGGCGTCTCGAATCGCCCTTCTGCTTCTGTACCTGCTAGGTCGCTAGACCCCGGCCCGGGCGGCCGGCCGATAGGCGACCTGTCCTTTTTCACCAACCAGCCCGATCCCGGGCTGAGAAAAGGAGGAGCAGCTTTGGCAACACTTTTGAGACCCGACCCGACCTTCTATCCATCGCCCCGGTTGGCCGGCGAGGCGCCCGTCGAGACGCTCGGCTACATGGTGACCTTCGACCCGACCGCCAAATCGCCGGATGCCCTGGTGACGCTCGACCTCGACCCGAGCTCGCCAAGCCACGGCCGCCAGGTCGGCCGGCTGGAAATGCCGAACCTAGGCGATGAGCTCCATCACTTCGGTTGGAACGCCTGCAGTTCAGCCCTCTGCCCCTATGCCCCGCATCCGCACGTCGAGCGGCGCTACCTGCTCGTCCCCGGCCTGCGCTCCTCGCGCATCTACGTGATCGACACCAAGCCCGATCCCCGCAGTCCCAAGCTGGTCCACACGATCACGGCCGAGGAGATCGCGTCGAAGACGGGGTACAGCCGCCCGCACACCATCCACTGCGGGCCGGATGGCATCTACGTCAGCGCCCTTGGCGCGCCCGACGGCAACGGCCCCGGTGGCATCTTTGTCATCGACCACGACAACTTCCGAGTGAAGGGGCGCTGGGAGCTGGACCGGGGACCCCAGGAGCTCGCCTACGACTTCTGGTGGCATCTCGGCCACGACACAGCGATCACCAGCGAATGGGGCACGCCCAACATGGTCGAGGGCGGCGTCAATCCCGAGATCCTGCTCGCCGGCGGTTATGGCCATCGAATCCACATCTGGGACCTGCCCAAGCGCCGTCACAAGCAGGTCATCGACCTCGGCGCTGAGCAGCAGATGGCCCTCGAGCTGCGGCCCGCCCACGACCCGACCAAGGCATACGGATTTGTCGGCGTGGTGACAAGCCTGAAGGACCTCAGCGCCTCGGTCTGGGTATGGGAGAAGGCGGGCCCCGAGTGGCGCGTCGAGAAGGTGATCGAAATCCCGGCCGAACCCGCCACCGAAGCCCAGCTGCCGCCGCTCCTCAAGGGATTCAAGGCAGTCCCGCCGCTGGTCACCGATATCAACCTGTCGCTCGATGATCGCTGGCTGTATGTCTCCTGCTGGGGCACCGGGGAGCTCCGCCAATACGACGTGAGCGAGCCGAAAACGCCCCGCTTCTTCGGCTCAGTTCATCTCGGCGGGATCGTCCGCAAGGCCAGTCATCCGAAATCCGGGGTCGAACTCAACGGCGGCCCGCAGATGGTCGAG
>CAXMLP010000270.1:0-15320 GCA_964194225.1 uncultured bacterium
CGATCGCCTCGTCGTCGGGATGGGCATGAACCAGGAGAAGGGTGCTCAGGGCAGCGTGTCCAGCAGGCCGGCGAGGCCGCCGCTGCCGGGCGGCCCGATCCGTCGGTCGGCGGCGGCCCGGACCTCAGGCGGCGCGGTGTCGATCGCGACACCCAGGCCCGCCCATTCGATCATCGGCAGATCATTGCGACCGTCACCGGCGGCGATGGTGTCTCCCCTGGCAACGCCCAGGTGATCGGCCAGGAAGGCCATCGCGGTGCCCTTGTCGGCACCTGGCGTGGTCATCTCCAGGTAGGTGGGGAGCGAGGTCGCGACGAATAGCCGGCCGTCCCACCGCTGGCGCACCAGGGGAAGCAGGCCCTCCACCTCGGCCTCGGGCGCGACGATGACCAGCTTCGGGGTTGTCTCGCCCATCGCGACATCGAGATCGGGAACTATGGTCGGGGCCAGACCCGAGTGGTGGGCGTACTCCCTCCCCTCCTCGGTGTCGTGCTCAACCAGCAGCACGTCGTCTCGGTAGGCATTGACGTGGAGGTGCTGTTCCCGGGCGAATCGGATCACCTCCATGGCCAGGTCGTGCGGGATGCCGTGGTCGAGCAGGAGGGAACCGTCGGCCGCCCGCACCTGGGCACCCTGGTAGCAGATCAGGGGCTCTGTGAGCTGGAACCGCTTGACCCATTGCACCGTTCCGCTGTACGGACGCCCGGTGCAGGCGGAGACGAGGAGGCCGCGGCCGCGCGCGGCTGCCAGTGCCGCTTCGTCCCGCGGATCCACGTTCAGATCCAGCCCGACGATCGTGCCATCCAGGTCCAGCGCGAGCAGCCGGCGGGGCGCCCTGCCACCCGCGCTAGCGTCGATTGAGGACCTCCGGGTTGAGGAGGTTGGCCGGCCGGCCGCCGCGGATCCCCGCCAGGACGTTGCGGGCGGCCACCTCTGACATCTGGGACCGGGTCCGCACCGAGGCACTCGCAATGTGGGGAGCGAGGACCACGTTCTCCAACTTCAGCAGGTCCGGGTGAACGTGCGGTTCGCGTTCGTAGACGTCCAGCCCGGCGGCGAAGATCTGGCCGGAGCTGAGCGCCTGCGCCAGGGCCGCCTCGTCGACAACCGGACCGCGGGAGGTGTTGATGAGCACCGCGGAGGTCTTCATGGCGGCGAACTGCTCGGTGGAGAACATGTGGCGGGTGGCCTCGGTCAGGGGGACGTGGATGCTGACGAAATCCGCCTCTTCGAGCAGCCTGTGCATGTCGACGCGCCGGGCCATCAGCTCCTTCTCGGCCTCAGCCGTGGCGGGCTGCTCGTCGTAATAGAGGACCCTCATCCCAAACGCCCGGGCCCGCCGGGCGACACCCCGGCCGATCCTGCCGAAGCCGACGATGCCGATGGTCGACTGGCTGATGTCGTGGCCGAGAAGCATGTCGATGGCCCACCCGCCAAAGGCCCCACTGCGGACGAATCGATCGGCTTCCACCAGCCGCCGCCCGGCGGCCATCAGCAGAGTGAAGGCGAAGTCCGCGGTGGTGTCGTCCAGGATTCCCGGAGTGTTGGTGATCATCACCCCGTGCTTGGTGGCGGCGGCGACGTCGATGTTGTCATAGCCCACCGCCACATTGGCGACGACCTTTAGCCCGGGCGTGGAGAGTACCTCTTCCCCAATCGCGTCCATCAGCTGCGAGACCATCCCCTGCGCTCCTTGCGCCGCCTGGCGGAGGGTTTCGACGGTGTGACGATATTGGTCGGGAAGGCGACGCACCTCGCACATCTCAGCCAGCAGAGCGGGCCCCGGCTCCAGGATCGGATGGGTGACCACCACGGTCGGCCTCCCCTCGCTCAAGGCTGCAATCCGAGCTGCCCGGCGATCGGTTTCAAGGCGTCTCGCACAGTGGCGACATGCTCGTCGAAGGGTACCCCGAGCAGCTCAGCGCCAGCCGCGAGGTCCTCCCTGTGGACCGCGCGGGCGAAGGCCTTGTCCTTCATCTTCCGTCGCACACCGGCCGGTTCGACCGAGCTGAGCGAGCGATCGGGCTTGACCAGCGCGCAGGCGATCACGAAGCCCGACATCTCGTCGACCGCGAAGATGGCTCTGCGCACCGGTGTGTCGCGGGGCAGCCCGACGTCGCCGTGGGAGTAGGCGTCATTGATGAGGTCCTCGGGCCAGCCTCGCTCGCGCAGGATGCGGGCATTGGAATGGGGATGCTCGCCGGGATGCCGTTCGTAATCGAAGTCGTGGATCAGGCCGACCACGGCCCAGCGCTCCTCGTCCTCGCCGAACCGGCGAGCGTAGGCGCGCATCGCTGCCTCCACGCTGAGCATGTGACGCTTCAACGTGTCCGATTGGGTGAACTCGGTCACCAGCTCCCACGCCTCTGCCCTTGTCTTGCTCATCGCGCCAGGACCTCCGTGATGGCTTTCAGCACCTGCTGCAGCTGCTCGCGGGTGCCGACGGTGATGCGCAGCCAACCCTCGAGGGGAGCCTGCGTGAAATAGCGGACGAGGATTCGCCGGGTGCGGAGATGTTCGACGACAGCCGCTGCCGACACCCCCTCGGGCGGCCTTGTGAAGACGAAATTGGCGGCCGAGGGAGACACCTCGAAATCGATCGCCTGAAGCTCGGCGGCGAACCAATCGCGATCCGCCACGACCCGATCAACGACGCTGTCGCGGTAGGCGAGGTCCCCGGCCGCCGCGGTGGCGGCGACGACCGCGAGCCGGTCCAGGTTGTACGAGTCCTTGACGGTGTCGAGCGCCGACAGGAGGTCCGGGTTGGCGAGGGCAAAGCCGATCCGCATGCCGGCCAGCCCATAGCTCTTCGACATGGTCCGCAGAATCACCAGGTTCTCGTGCCTGCTCACGAGGTCAAGCCGTGACTCGGGGGCGAAGTCGACGTAGGCCTCGTCCAGGACGACCACCCCGGTCGAGGCGGACACCACGCTCTCCACCTCCTCACGCGGGTACCAGGTCCCGGTCGGTGAGTTCGGGTTCACCAGGAACTTGAGGGGCGCGGGGTCCCCGGCGAGGCTGGGCGGCAGCGACCAGCCCGGGCCGAGCGGGTGACGAACCGGGATGAGCTCCTGGATGCCACAGAGCGGCTCCAGGAGGGGGTAGGTCGGCCAGGTGAACGCCACCCGATCGCCGGCACCAGCGAAGGCGCGGCAACACATATCGATCAGCTCGTCCGCTCCGTTACCCAGGCGCACCCAGCCGGCGGGCAGCTGGTGGGCTGCGGCCAGGGCAGCGGCGGCCGAGTCGGCCAGGGGGGGCGGGTAGAGCCGGAGCGAGTCGTCGACAGCCGCGCGCAGCGCCGCGAGCACGCGGGGCGAGGGCGGGTAGGGCGACTCATTGGTGTTGAGCTTTATCCACCGCTCGCCATCGGGAGGCTGATGGCCGGGTTGGTAGGGCGCGAAGCCCCGCAGGCTGGGCTTCAGGAAGCGCGACGGCATTGCAGCAGGAAGCACTCCAGGTTGAGGCGGGGGCTGACGTACTGCTCGTGGTGGCCGAGCGTGTCGAAGCTCGCCTCGAGCAAGCGCGCCCAGACCGCCGGATGGAGGTCGCCCAACATCCGCCGCCGGAATTCCATCTGCCAGCTGTTGATGGCTTCCAGGAAGGGGTCCTCGTCCTCCTTGTCGCCGCCTCGCCAGCTCATGTGGCTCGAGTCCAGTTCGGCCGCGAGGCGGAGTGGAACATCGGCCGGCGCTCCCAGCACCTCGTCGAGCTTGGTCACCCAGGCGGCATGCCGCTCGAGGACGTCGGGATCGGCCGCCGCCCGGACCGCCCAGCCGGGCCGGCCGCGGGAGAGGGCGGCCAGCTCATCGGCTCGCGCGGCGGCGACCCCGCGCCCCACCAGCAGCTGGGCGATCTCCTCCGCCGCCACGGGATGGAAATTGACGCGCTGGCAGCGCGACACGATGGTCGGGATGACCACGAACGGCGACAGGCTGGGCGTGGTCAGGATGATCACCCGGTTGGGATGGGGTTCCTCGAGGGTCTTGAGAAGGAGGTTCTGCGAGAGGTCGGGCAGGCGCCCGATGTTGCTCAGCAGCGCGACGCGGCGGCTGCCGACGGCAGGCTTCAGGTTCAAAAACTCCTGGAGGGACTGCGGGTGATGCTCGGGCCCTTCGTCTGAGATCAGCCTGATCTCGTTGACCTTGAGCCCGGCGACGCGGTCGTCCTCCCAATAATCGGGGTGTCGCGAGAGGGGAGCCTCGGGCAGGAGAGCGCCGGCGAAGCGCCGGGCCATCTCCGTCTTTCCGAGCTGCGGCTCACCCGTGAAGAGGTAAGCGTGGGCCAGGTGATCGCGCTCGAGCTGGGTTTCGAGCAGCTGCAGGACCCTGCGCTGGCCCGCCACGCCCTCGAACCCCGCCCCTGTCATGCGGTAGGGAAGGGTATCGGTATTCTCAGGATCGATGAAGCGCCTCAGCCTGGCTCTGGCGCTCCACAACCATCAGCCTGTCGGCAATTTCAGCTGGGTGCTGGCGGACATGTATCGCGACAGCTATCTCCCGATGGTGGAGTGCCTGGAGCGACACCCCCGGATCCGAGTGGCGCTGCACTACACCGGGTTCCTGCTCGACTGGCTGCGCGACGAACATCCCGACCTGATTGAGCGGGTCGCTTCCCTGGCGGGTCGCGGGCAGGTCGAGATGATGGGCGGCGGTTACTACGAGCCGATTTTGCCTGCCATCCCCGACCACGACAAACAACGCCAGTTGGTGCGGCTGCGTGACGCGGTGGAGGAGTCCTTCGGCCGGCGCCCCCGCGGACTCTGGCTGGCCGAGCGCGTCTGGGAGGCGACGCTGGCGAGACCACTGGCGGAGGCCGGCTACACCTACACGATCCTCGACGACTCCCACTTCGAGCGTCTCGGCCTCGACCCCGACCGGCTCTTCGGCCCCTTTCTGACCGAGGAGCAGGGCTGGCGGCTGAAGCTGATCGCCACCTCCAGCCGGCTTCGCTATCTCATCCCCTGGCGAAGCGTCGAGGAATGCATGGCGGCCTTTCGCGAGATGGCCGCCGAGCAGCCACGGCTGGTCTTAATGGGTGATGACGGCGAGAAATTCGGGGGCTGGCCGGGCACCGCCAACCTCTGCTGGACCGAGGGCTGGCTGGACAGGTTCTTTGCGGCCCTGGAGGCCAGCTCGGACTGGTTGGACGTCGTGCTGCCGGGGGAATACATCGACGAGCACCCTGCGTCAGGGCCGGTCTACCTGCCAGCCGGCAGCTACCCCGAGATGTTGAAGTGGTCTGGCGGCTTCTGGCGTAACTTCATCAGCCGATACCCCGAAGTCAACGCCATGCACAAGAAGATGCTCCGGGTGTCGGCCAGGGTGGAGGCGGCGGGCGCGCCGGAACCCGCGGTCCGCGCCCTGCTACGCGGGCAGGCCAACGACGCCTACTGGCATGGGGTTTTCGGGGGCCTCTACCTTCCCCACCTGCGCCGGGCGGTTTGGGAGAACCTTCTCGCCGCGGAGAGGGCCGTGTCGCGGCCGGGGGTTCAGGCTCGGTCGGAGATTGACTACGACCTCGACGGTCATGTCGAGGTGCTCCACGAGGGATCCACCCAGAATGTCTACCTGTCCCCCTTCGCCGGCGGGGCCGTCGTGGAATGGGACGTGGCCGGCCGCAACGCCGTGGACGTGATCGCTCGCCGGGAGGAGCCCTATCACGCCCGGCTGCGCGGCGAAGGTGACAGTGGAACCGGCGTCTCGCGCCTGGAAGAGCCGCTCCGGGTTCGCGAACCGGGACTCGAAAAGCTGCTCCACTATGACCGCCGGCGGCGGCTCGTCTTCCAGGCTTATCTCTTGACCGGCCGGCCCACCCTGGCGAGCGCGCTGCGCTCAAGAACCATTGAGCTCGGCGACTTTGCCAATGGCGAGTTCAAGCTCAACGGCAAGGCCACGCTCGAACGCAGCGAGACGATCAGCAGGGGCAGGGTGCCGACAACCATCCGGATGACCAAGGAGTTCCGATTCGGAAAAGGCAGGCCCGACATCGAGCTCCAGATCGGCCTTTCCGCCGACCGCTCCTTCCATGCGCAGCTGGTCGTGGAGGCCAACCTGGCCCTTCCCGGCGGCGCCGATGACGGCCAGGTCTGCGGGCTGCGGCTCAACCGTGCCCACGATCTCGGGGAGAGGACCGATGTCGAGATCGCCCAGCCGGCGATGAGCACCAGGTACAGGCTGCACCTCCAGAACGGAACCCGCGCCTGGTACTACCCGGTGGTGACCGTCAACAACTCGGAGAGCGGCTTCGAGAGCGTTTTCCAGGGTGCCTGCCTGGCAGCGGTGATGCCCGTGAAGGTAGGCCCGACGCAGCTGACACGGCGGTTCAGGTTGCGCGCCGGCTGAGCCTTCCCCGCCGTCATGCTTCAGATGGCGGTAAGCCCAGCAGCTGACACGAGCAGCCTTGGCGGCCGCCCTCTCGTCAGGCTTCGGGCTGACGGGCCAGCTTTTGCTTCGCGGCGCGTTCGGTGTCGGTCGCCGCCGCTGCCGCCGGCTGAACCGAGAGCGTCTCGGCACGCCGCTCCGCCCGGGCCTGGCCCCAGACCTCCCAGATGCGCTGGAGGGCGGTGAAGTTCGTCAGGACGGCGAGCGCCCAGATGACGAGGAAGAGAACCGGACCGGCAAAGAGCAAGCCGATGATCGTCACCACAATGCGCTCGGGCCGCGCGAAGAGGCCCGTGTCGCACTTGAAGCCGAGGCTCTGGGCACGGGCACGTACATAACTCACGGAGAAGGATCCGATCAGGGCGAGCAGACCGCCGACGACCGCGGTCCTGCCGTTGGGCTGGCCGACGTAATAGACAACCAGCCCGAGGTAGATGGACGCCTCGGCGTAACGGTCAGTGGTGGAATCGAGGAACGCCCCATAGGGGTAGCTGCGCTGAGTGACGCGGGCCAGCGCGCCGTCAAGGATGTCGAAACTGGCCCCGAAGGCGAGAACGAGCCCAGCCGCCAGCAGGTGGTCCGTACCGATCAGGGCGGCCGCGACGAAGACGACCAGCATCCCCGCCACGGTCACCTGGTTGGGCGTTATCGGCAGGGCTGACAGCCAGCCCGCCAGGGACTGTGCCCGCCGCCGGACCCACTGCTGAAAACGAGTTGTGAACACTCCGCTGCCGGCCTACCCGGCCGTCCGTTCTGACTTGACCGCACTCGCTGCGCTGGTCGCCCGCCTTGGGTAGGCAGCTATGAATTCCTCAGTCAGGCGGTGAGCATCGCTGTCGGAATACTGGATGGGCGGGGACTTCATGAAGTACGAGCTGGGTCCCTCGAGCGCGCCAGTGAGTCCGTGGTCGAGCGCCAACTTGCAGCAGCGAACGGCGTCGATGACGATGCCCGCCGAGTTGGGCGAATCGTGCACCTCGAGTTTGAGCTCCGCATTGAGGGGCACATCGCCGAAACCGCGCCCCTCGAGCCGGATGTAGGCCCACTTGCGATCATCCAGCCACGGCACGTAGTCCGAAGGCCCGATGTGGACGTTGTCATCACCGAGCGAATAGTCGAGCTGGGAGGTGACCGAACGGGTCTTGGATATCTTCTTGGACATCAGCCGGTCGCGCTCCAGCATGTTGAGAAAATCGGTGTTACCGCCGAAATTGAGCTGGTAGGTCCGCTCCAGTTTCACCCCTCGCTCACGGAACAGATGGGCGAGAACGCGGTGCACGATCGTGGCGCCGACCTGTGACTTGATGTCATCACCGATGATCGGGAGTCCGGCCTTCTGGAAACGGCGCTGCCAGTAGTCCTCTCGCGCAATGAAGACCGGGATGCAATTGACAAAGGCGCAGCCGGCATTGAGGGCCTGTTCGACGTACCACTTGGTCGCCTCCTCGCTACCCACCGGCAGATAGTTCACGACGACGTCCGCCTTGGTCTCCTTCAGGATCTCAACCACGTCCGAGGTCGCTCCCGGTGCCTTCTTGATCAGCGGCTCCAGGTACTTGCCGATCCCATCGTGCGTCATGCCACGTTCGACCTTCACGCCCAGCTTGGGGACGTCGGCAAACTTGACCGTATTGTTCTGACCCAGCCAGATGGCCTCGGAGAGGTCCTTGCCAACCTTCTCCTTGTCGACGTCGAAGGCTGCGACGAACTCGATATCGCGGATGTGATAACCGCCCAGGTCGACGTGCATCAGACCCGGGACGAAAGCATCCGGTGCCGCGTCCTTGTAGTACTGAACTCCCTGGATGAGCGACGAAGAGCAGTTGCCCACCCCGACGATCGCCACTCTGACCTTCCCATTCCCGTTCTTCATCCCGATACCTCGCTCCGCAGATGTGCCGGCCGTCCGACTGGCCTTGCTTCCAACAACGACTCAAACCCGGTCAGGCGCCGGCGGATGGCGTCCAGGTCGACCGAGCAGTAGGTGAGCCGCCCGTCCCGCCTGGTCGTCACAACGCCACCCAGCTCCAGCATTCGCAGGTGCCAGGAGACCCGTGGCTGACTCATCCGCAGGGCGAGGGCGAGCTCGTTGACGCTCTCCTCGCCGACCGCCAGCAACTGCTCGACGATGCGGAGGCGCGTCACATTGGCCAGGGCGGTGAAGAAGGCAGGGAGGTCGCCCTGCTGACCAGGTAGAAACATAAAGAACTCTTTATCGATTAAACCATAAACGATCCGTTATGTGTCGCCAATTCGAAAATCGGCCGGCCGCCGCGCCGGAGGCGGCCGGCTTTGCTGGCTGTATCATTTTTTGATAGCAGGATGGAAGAAAAAGAGAGCACGCCCGAGGTCGCCGCGGGGCTGGTCGAGCAGGCCGAACACCTCCTCAAACTGGAGATAGCGCTCGCCAAGCAGGAGCTGAAGGAGATGGCGATCACGAATGCCATCGCCGCCGGCGCACTTGCTGGAGCGGGTTTGCTGGCGCTGATCGCTCTCCTCGTGGCTGTCCCGGTGCTGCTGGTGATCACCATCTCGGCCCACTGGCTGGTGGCGGTGATCTGGATCGTTCTCTATCTCGTGGTTGCCGCCGCTCTCGCTCTGTTTGGCCGCGGCAAACTTCACATCGGCATCCCGGAAAAGACTGTGAACAGTCTCAAGGAGACGAGGAATTGGGCACTTCAGCAGATGAAATCGCCCGGCAAATAGCCGAGACGCGAGATGACATGGAGTCGAAGATCATCACGCTGCGGGGCCGCAGCGAGGTGGCCGTCCAGCGCGGCAAGCGGACGATCTATGCGGCGGCGGCGATCGGCGGCGCGCTCGCCGTCGCGATCGTTGGGGCGGTGATCATCTATCGGATGTCGCGGCCAACCACGACGCGCGAGCGGCTCGAGCGAATCCTGCCCCGCCAGGTCTGGATGGGGTTGCAGCAGATCCGCGACTCCTGGGAGCTGGGAGTGCGCAAGCAGGTGCCCCCGATGCGGCTCTACATCGGCGACAAGCAGGTGGGCGAAGAGCCGCCGTCCAGCTCGTTCCAGAAGATCGCGCTCCGCGTTGCCCAGGCCGCCGGCACAGCGATCGGCGCGGCGCTCGTGCAGCGTGTTCTGCAGCGGACGAGCGGC
The DNA here is from genome assembly GCA_964194225.1 of uncultured bacterium. Lineage (GTDB taxonomy): Bacteria > Chloroflexota > Dormibacteria > Dormibacterales > Dormibacteraceae > CAXMLP01. The sequence goes on from CAXMLP010000270.1 coordinate 9,506, forward strand.
GAAAAGGTCGTCAAAACGGAGTAGGGCGGAGGCCAGGTTCAGCCCGGCCCTGGCCGCCGGTCAGGGCTCGAACCGCAGGTTCGCGCCGCTGAGCGGGGCCGACGCCTCGCTGGCCAGCCAGGCGACCACCCGGGCCACCTGGGCGGGCTCCAGCCGCGGGCCGGCAACGCCGGCTTGTTTCAACATCGGAGTGTCAATTGCGCCAGGGCTGACCGCATTGACGCGGATGCGCAGGGCGCGACCCTCGACAGCGAGCGCCTCCGTCAATCCGGCCAGACCCGATTTGGCCGCCACGTAGGCTGCCATTCCCGGGAACTTCTCCGCGCCCGTCACACCGGAAAGGCTGGAGACGTTGACGATGGTTCCACCGTCGGGAGGCATGCGGCGGAACGCCTCCCGGCTGCAGAGGAAGGCCGATCGAAGGGAGGCGCGGAGCGTCTCATCCCAATCTGATGCGGCCAGGCCGGCGATTGGACTCATGATCAGAACCGCCGCATTGTTGATGACCGCATCAAGCCGGGGCAGCCGGGCAAAGGCGGCCGCCACCGAGGCCTCGTCGGCGGCGTCGACGCCGACCCTGCGGCTGAAGTCGTGCACCACGTAGCCCAGGGTCTCGAGTTCGCCCGTGATCGCGCGGCCAAGGCCCCCCGAGCCGCCGGTGACCACGGCCACCCGGTTCAACTGAGCGCCCTCTCGTAAGCATCCAGTGCCTGGCTCATGAGGAGCCGCGGCCGCGCCTGCCGGCGCACCTGGAGGCGGTCGAGTTGGAGGCAATCGCGGATCGCTTGGGCGAGCCCGGGCAGATCGCCGGGAGCAGCCAGGAAACCGCCCCGGCCGGGGGCGATCACCTCGCTCAACGCCCCCCGGTCGTAGGCCGCCACCGGGCAGCCGGCCACCTGCGCCTCGGCCGCGACAAGGCCGAAGGGCTCCTCCCATTTGGCCGGCATGACGCACACGGCAACGCTCGCCATCAATCGCCAGAGCTCGCTGCGGCTCAACGGCGGTCGCACTTCAGACCCGGTGAGACTGGCTCGATAGGCGGGGTCGTAGGCGGCGCCCACCACCAGTGGTCGCAGGCCGGCCTGGTGCGCGGCGGCGATGCCATCCTCGATGCCCTTCTCCGGTGAGATCCGGCCCGCGATCAGCGCCACCGGCTCGACCGGCCCCGGCTCCGGGTGCCAGTCGGGCACCCCGTTCGGCAGCAGGAAGGCGTCCACTCCCACAGCTGCCCAGTCTCGCCGGCCGGCGGCCGACACGGCGGCCTTGGGCTCTCGCGCCGCCCGGGCGGCAGCGACCACCGCGGGGACGATCGGCGGCAGGTGGAGGGTGTGCAGGGCGGGCAGGCCCGCGGCCAGCTCGAACGCCTCCGCGTCAAAAGCATGCTGGGTCACCGCGTCAGCGCCGCGCCGGCGGAGCTCGGCGAAGAGCGCTTCGAAGCCCGCCCGCAGCTCGGAAGAGGGAGGAGCCGGGAGGCCGCCGGGCATCACCAGCGCAGCCGACACGGCCGGGCCGACGGCAATCGGCACCAGCTCCACTCCGGGAACCGCGGAGCCCCTCGCGCAATAGAGCTCCACGCGATGCCCGCGGCCGGCCAGCCCCGACGCGAGGTCGGCGACGAACGCCTGCGCACCCCCGGCCTGCGCCGGCTGCAGGGGGGTCACCAATGAGGCGACTACCGCGATTTTCAGCGGGCCCTGACCAGCTCCATGAATTCCGCCCGCGTCCGGGCGTCATCCCGGAACACGCCGAGCATGCAGGAGGTGACCGTCTCAGAATCCTGCTTCTCCACCCCACGCATCTCCATGCAGAGGTGACGGGCGGTCATGATGACGCCAACCCCCGCCGGCTCGAGGACCTTCTGGACGGCGTCGGCAACCTGCCGCGTCAGCCTCTCCTGGAGCTGCAGCCGGTGGGCGAAGATGTCCACGATGCGGGGCAGCTTGCTTAGGCCGACAACGTGGCCCCTTGGCAGATAGGCGACGTGAGCCCGCCCGAAGAAGGGCAGCAGGTGGTGCTCACACATGGAGAAGAAGCTGATGTCCTTGACCACCACCATGTCGTCGTAATCCTGTTCAAAGACGGCGTCCCCAACGATCTCGGCAGGGTCCATCGTGTAGCCCTCAGTCAGGAAGCGGAGGGATTCGGCGACGCGGCGGGGGGTGTCAACCAGCCCCTCGCGAGCGGTGTCCTCGCCCAGCTCGCCGAGGAGCTGGCCGACCAGGCCCGGAAGCGGGTCGCTTTCGAAGCGCGGCCGGTAAAGGCTCACCGGACAACCTCCACGGAATTGTTCTCCGATTCGATCAGCCGGACGCGCTCAAGGCACGGAATGCTCGCCCCGGCCGGCTGGTCCGCGCCGAGGTGAGCCTGGAGTTGAGCCCAGAAGGCCAGCGCCAGGTTTTCGGCTGTGGGGACCACGCCATCCAGGAAGAGCACGTCGCGATTGAGGTGGCGGTGGTCGACGTGGTCGATCACCGCGGCGCGGATCACCGAGTCCAGCGTCCTCAGGTTGATGACCATTCCGGTGTCGGGTTCAACCCCGCCGCTGACCGTCACCTCGATCACGTAGTTGTGACCGTGGTCGCCGGCGCAGGCACCGAACACCTCCCGATTGCGCTGCTCGGTCCAATCGTCTCGGCGCAGCACGTGCGCGGCGGCAAAGGTCGCGCGCCGAGTGATCCGGACAGCGGTCGGTGCCACGGAGTGGCCGCCCGCTGCACGGCGGGGACTTATCTTGAGCATTTGACTATCCATAATTCTACTTACGAGTGAACTATTTCAAGGCGGTCGAATCTGCCCCCCGGGGGGCGGACAGCTTCAGATTCTCGGATTTTGAGCGCCTGCCCGAGCGGGTCCGGGCCCGCGTCCTCGCCGGCATCCCCACCGGCGAGCTCGCCCTTGCCCGCGCCGGTGATGAGGAGGCCCGGCGCCGGGTGACCCGCGCCCACTTCTGGACGCTTGTCTACCATCTCGCCCCGGCGCGCTGGGACGCATTGAGTTTGGCCGAGCCTGTCCACCCCCGGGTTCTGGACGCGCTTCCCGCCAGGTGCGGCCGCGTCATCGAGGTCGCCGCCGGCACCGGGCGACTGACCGCTCACCTCGAGAGGCGGGCGGGCGAGTTGGTGGCGGTTGAACCGGCAGCACCCCTGCGCGCGATTCTCAGGAGCCGGCTGCCGGCCGTGAGAGTCCGGTCGGGCGAGGCGAAGCGGATCCCGCTGCCCGATGCCTGGGCCGACCTGGTGGTCGCCTGCGCCAGCCCCGGGCCGGATCGCGCCGGCCTCGCCGAGATGGAGCGCTGCACCCGCCCGGCGGGTCACATCGCGTTCATCAGCCCTGAGGAACCCGAATGGCTGGAGTCGGCCGGCTTCCGGCGCTTCCGCTTCGATCCGCGGGAGGTTGCAGTACCCCCGCATGACCCAGACATCGAGGCCTTCTTTGGGCCGCTCGACCCGCCCCACGAACTTCTGCTCCGGAGCCGGTGAACGCTCAGGCGGCGGCGGCAGTGCTGGCGGAGATCGCCTACCGGCTGCGCCACGATCCCGAGCAGGCCTTCCGGGCGCGGGCGTACAGCCGGGCGGCCGCCACCCTCCAGCGTCTCCAGCCTGATCTTGCGGCGCTGCGCGCCGGGTCCGGCCTCGAGTCCGTCGAAGGCATCGGAGCGGGGATCGCCAAGGTGCTCGTCGAGCTTCTCGACACCGGCCAGAGCACCTACGCCCTGCGCTTGCGGGAAGAGGCCGGCGAGGCCGTGGTGGAGCCTGACGGCCCGGGCGTCAGCACCGGGATGCTCAAGGGGGACCTCCACACGCACACCGACTGGTCGGATGGCGGCGCGACCGTGCTCGAGATGGCCCGCGCCGCCCAGGCGCGGGGTTACGCCTACCTGGCGATAACCGACCACTCGCCCCGTATCAAGGTGGTAAACGGCCTGGGCCCCGAGCGGCTGTCCGCCCAGGCGGCCGAGATCGAGCGCGCGATGGCCGAGCTGCCCGGCTTCACCATCCTGCGGGGAATCGAGTGCGACATCCTGGAGGACGGCCGCCTCGACCTGCCGGATGACGTGCTGGCGGCGCTCGACGTGGTGATCATCTCACCGCACGTGAAGCTGAAGATGGAGTCCGCCGAGATGACCGAACGGATGCTGCGCGCGGTGTCGAGCCCGCACGCGGACATCGTCGGGCACCCGACCGGCCGCCGCCTCGGCTCGAGGCCCGGCGCGACGTATGACTTCGAGGCCGTGTTCCGCGCCGCCGCCGCCCACGGCACGGCGCTCGAGATGGACTGCGACCCGGCTCGGATGGACCTCTCGCCCGAGTTGGCTCGGCTTGCCGCCGATTGCGGGTGCCGGCTCTCCCTCGATTCGGACGCCCATGCGCCGGACCAGCTCGCCTATGTCGACCAGGGGGCCTGGATGGCCCGTCAGGCCGGTCTCGAGCCGGCTGACTTCCTGAACTGCCTTGACCTACCCGACCTGCGCGACGCCCTAAGGTAGAGCGGCAGTGGCAGTGCTCGGCGTGATGATCGAGGGCCAGGAGGGCCTGACCTGGGAGCGTTGGCGCCACCTCTGTCAGTTCGTCGAGGGGCGCGGCTTCGATAGCCTCTGGCGCAGCGACCACTTCTTCTCGGTGATGGGCGAGGGCAATCGCGCCAACATCGAAACCTGGATCTCGCTCGCCCTGGCCGCCGAGTGGACCCAGCGACTGACCTTCGGGGTTCTCGTCTCACCGATGACATTCCGGCACCCGGCCAACCTGGCTCGGATGGCGACCTCGGTCGACATCCTGAGCGGCGGCCGGCTGGTTCTCGGCGTCGGAGCCGGTTGGTACGAGAACGAGCACGCGGCATTTCACATCCCGTTTCCGCCCACCCGGCAGCGCATGGATGCCCTCGATGAGGGCATCCGGATCATCCGCGAGGTGTGGGCCGACTCGGATCCGAAGCCCGCCAATGGCAAGTCGGTGCCTCTCCTCGTGGGCGGCTCAGGAGAGAAGCGCACGCTGCTCACCGTGGCCCGGGAGGCCGATGAATGGAACATGTACACGGGGAGCCCGGAGGACTACGCGAAGAAGGTGGCCGCCCTCGACGCTCACTGCGAGGCGGTCGGCCGCGACCCCCGCTCGATCCGCCGCTCTCTGATGTTCAGCTACATCGTGGGTCGCAACCCCGGTGAGCTGCTCGACCGGGCCGAGGAGCTCCGGGCGGTGATCCCCCGGTATCGGGAGATGACACCGCCGCAGATCCTCGAAGCGGCCCGGGGCAGATCGCTGGTCGGCACCCCGGACGAGATCGTGAATCAGCTGCGGCCCTACATCCGGCTCGGCGCGAGCCGGTTCATGCTCCAGCACTTTCTGATGGATGACGATGCCGCGCTCGACCTGCTGATGACCGGCGTCGAGCCTCAGATCAGCAGTCTTGAGTAGGATCGACCGATGAACTTCGAGCTGAGTCCGCAGGAGCGCAAATTCAAGGACGAGGTCACGGCCTGGCTGAAGCAGCACAGGCCAACCTTCACCGCGTCCGAGGAGTCGGGCGGCGACGCCTGGATCGCCGAGCGCAAGGCCTGGCAGAAGAAGATGTACGAAGCCGGCTACGTCGGCCTCAATTGGCCGACCGAGTACGGCGGCAGGGGGGCGACGCTGATGGAGCAGCTGCTGCTCAGCCAGGCTCTGATCGAGACCGGCGCCCCCGGGCCGGTCAACGTGCTGGCGGTCGGCATGCTCGGGCCGACGCTCATCCAGCAGGGAACCCAGGCCCAAAAGCAGCGCTACCTGCCCAGGATGCTGGACGGCGAGGAGATCTGGTGCCAGGGGTTCAGCGAGCC
>CAXMLP010000271.1:0-7546 GCA_964194225.1 uncultured bacterium
TGTTCATCGCCCACGACCTCTCGGTGGTCCGGCACATCAGCGACCGGGTCATGGTGATGTACCTGGGCAGGATCGTCGAGGTCGCGGACAGCGTGGAGATCTATCGAAACCCCCTGCACCCCTACACCAAAGCGCTGCTCTCCGCCATCCCGGTGCCGGATCCCCGGATCCAGCGCGACCGGCGCCTCGTCGAGTTGAGCGGGGAGATCCCCTCGCCGCTCAACCCACCTTCCGGCTGCCGTTTTCACACCCGCTGTCCGATCGCTCGGGTCCCCGGTCCCTGCTCTGAGGCCGAGCCTCCCCTCGAGGCCAAGGAAACCGACCACCTGGCCGCCTGTCACTTCGCCGGCCAGGTTTGAGGTGGCGGCCGGCGCAATCAAGGCAGGTACTCTGCGTTGTGCCATGAAGGGTGGGTGTGGGGTGTTGATGCGTAGATCGCTACGCCTTTTCGGCGTCGTGGCCGGCTGCCTCTTGCTGACCGGCACGACCGCCCAGGCGGCCAGCCCGCCGCCCAGCTACTACCCACCTCGGGCAGTCCCGCGTTACCTTCCCCCGCCGCCGGTGGTTCGGACGGTGGATCATCTCCCGGTCGATAACGTTCGCTCGTTCGACAACGGGCGCCGGGACGTCAATCGCGTGGGCCTCACCTTCGACGCAGACATGACAGTCGGAATGCTCGCCCAGCTCCAGGGCGGCTACGTCAGGTCGTGGTACAACCGCGAGGTGATCGACATCCTGCGCCAGGAGCGGGTGCCCGCCACCATCTTCCTCACCGGCCTGTGGGCACGGACATATCCTGAAGATGCTCGCCTGCTCGCCGCCGACCCGCTCTTCGAGATCGGCAGCCACACCTATGACCACGCGGCGTTCCGGCTGCCCTGCTACAGCCTGAGCGGGACCTGGAACCCGGTCAGCGAGGTCGTCGATGCTCAGTCGACAATCGCCGGCATCACCGGTGTCACCCCGCGTCTCCTCCGCTTCCCGGGCGACTGCTACAACGACGCGGACCTGGCCCTGGCCTCTGAACATGGCCTGACCGTCATCTCGGGAGATGTCCGCTCGGGCGACGGATTCAACGGCTCGCCGGCCGCCATCGTCAACACCGTGGAGCGCTCGGTGCGGCCGGGCTCGATCATCCTCATGCATCTGCATGGCGGGCCCAATGCTCCGAGCACCGCGGCAGCACTTCGCGAGCTGATCCCGTGGCTTCGCTCCCAGGGTTTGGAGCCGGTCACCGTGTCGGACCTTATTGGCCACCAGCGGGCATTTCCGCCGCCCCCGGTCCGTCTCGCGCCGGCTGTCCCCACCCCGCCGCCGGCCCCCTCTCCCCGGGAAGCCCGGCAGGCGGCTCACGAGGACCCTCGCAAGGAGGTTCGCCCGGCTCCGGACTCGGTGGTTGAGCCGCTGCCGGCCACGAGGGCCGGGCATAGCATTCTCTTGTGACACCGGCGGGACCCCCGCGCCGCGCGGCTGGTCCCTTCGCCCTACTTCTCTGCGGCCTGCTGCTGATCGCCTGTAACAGCGCCCCGCCACCGAGCTTGGGGGGCGGCAGCGTGCGAGTTGGCGGCAAGATCACGGCCGGTACGGCCCAGGAACCCGACGGCATGCTGGCAGGCGGCGTCAGCGACAACCAGGCCTATGCGCTGGCGGACGTGGCGCCGGTGATGGAGGGACTCCTCGGCCGACGGGCGCCGACGGACTCCTCCCGGGTCCCCGGCAGCACGGATTTCTGGGAACCTCAGCTGGCGACCGAGGTCCCGACCCTCGAGAACGGCGGGGTCCGCATCCGGGGCGAGAAGATGACGGTGACCTGGAAGCTCCGGGCTGGAGTCAGGTGGCACGACGGGACCGCCTTCGGAGCCGATGACGTGGTCGACACCTTCAACTTCTGGTGGCTGAAATTTGGGGCCAAGAACCCCACCCGGCTGGCCTCCACCGCTGGCTGGGACCTCGTCGAGAGCGTCACCAAGCTCGACCAGAGGACGGTGGCCGTCAACTTCTCCGTTCTGTATGGGGCATACCTGCAGCTTGGCAGCGGGCCGTATGGCATTCTCCCTTCTCACCTCCTCCAGAAGAGCTGGGCAGCGGGCGGCGACCTCAGCAAGGTGAAGCTGCCAATCGCCATCCCGGGCGCCTATTCCGGACTCGCCACGTGGGATGAGTGGTTGGTCGGCACCGGTCCCTTCATGTTCAAGGAGTGGGTCACCGGCGATCATCTGACGCTGGTTCGCAACCCCGACTGGTGGGGCCTCCACAGGTCCTACCTGGACTCGATCACGATCAAGTTCGAGCCCGACCTCGGCACCCAGCTCGCTGACCTCCGGAGCGGGGCGATCGACCTCGGGGTGGGGTTCAGCTCGTCGATGCTGAGCCCGCTGGAGAGGTTGTCGCGCGTGCGCGCGAAGGTGGTGCTGCACTCGGCTGCCGAGAAGCTGGATCTCAACCTGCGGAACAAGTACCTGGCCGACCCCGTGATCCGCCGCGCGATCAACATGTCGATCGACAAGCAGAAGCTGATCGACACGCTGCTGGAGGGTCGGTCCACCGTCCCTCCCGACAGCCTGCTCTGCCTCGGACTGTCGGCCTGGTGCGCGGACGGCTCGGTCATGACCACCAGGTTCGACCCGGCCGCGGCGGAGGCGATGCTCGATACCGCCGGCTACCGGCGGGCGACCGCTGGTCCCGAGAAGGGATTCCGCGGCTTCGGCGACGGGAGCACCATCGCACTTGATCTCAGCTCGGCGAGCGGCGACCCTCTTCGCCTGCAGGAGGAGGTGCAGATCCAGGCGGACCTGGAGGCGATCGGCCTGAAGGTGAATTCTCCCTTCCGCAATTACCGGCCCGGCCGGCTGACGGGAAGCTACGCCTCGGGCGGTGTCCTCAGCCGCCACGCCTTCGACCTCGCCCTCCACAGCTCGCCGCCCACCGGGGGAGAGCCCGACCTGGGGGCGGGCAGCTATGCCTGCGACCGAATCGCCTCGGACCAGAACGGCGGGGTGGGCCAGAACTACAGCCAGGAATGCAAGCCGGCCCTTGATGCCGCTTTCCGAACCGGCCGCAGTCGGGTCGGCGGGTCGGAGCGCAAGGCCGCCTACCTGGCTGCGCAGAAGATCCTCGCCGCCGACCTGCCAGAGATCCCGCTCTACCAGCAGCTGACCGTCAGCGCACACAGCAACCGGCTCGGCGGCTACCGGGCCACCGAGCTCTTCTGGTTCAACAACTCAGCCGAGTGGTTTGTGATCCTGAACCCACCGGCCGCCTCACCCAGCTGAACCGCCTCTCCGGGCGGTGAACTTGACACCCGGCCCCCCGATATCCACAATTCCAAATTGGCTCCAGCCTCGTCATTTGGGAGCACGTGTTGTGAGTGGGCGCTTACCGACCTGGAAGCGCTACCTGCTGTCGGCGCACTCTCGCCCCGGGCCAAGCCTCGCAGGCCGCCGGGAAGAGGACCGCAGGAAGTGATATCGCTCCCCAGGAGCGAAGGTAAGAACCGGAGGAGAAATTGCCCATGAGGTTGTCTTCAATCATCGACCGGCGCCTGCGGGTGGGCGCCACCTCGACAGCCGTGGCTGCCAGCCTGGTGCTGACGGCCTGCGGTGGCGGTGGCGGGACTGCCACCAGCGACGTCAAGGAGGGCGGCACCCTCACCTACGTCATCGACGCCGATGCCCAGAGCATGAACCCGTTCGAGTCCAACGATGTGCCCTCATCGCGGGCACAGCAGATGATCTGGCCCAACCTCTACTCGATCGACAAGAATCTCCAGGTAATCCCCGATTTCGCCGATGGGATGCCCACGGTCTCGGCCGACAAGAAGACCTGGACCGTAAAGCTCCGCAAGGGCGCCAAGTGGTCCGACGGATCCGCAATCACGGCCAAGGATGTCGTCACCACCATCCAGATCGAAGCGAATCCCGACCTCGACACCGACAAGGGATTTGACATCGGCGACGTGCTGACCGACCCGGTGACCGGCGTGAGCGCGAAGGATGACTACACCGTCGTCTTCACGCTCAAAGAGCCTTTCGCACCATTCCTTGCCAATGAGCTTGTGGGTTCTTTTCAGCCTGCATCCGTTTACGGCAAGATCGACCCCAAGAAGATGCGAACCGATCCCACGAACGACAAGCCCACCGTCACGGGCGGTCCGTACAGGTTCGACAAGCGCATCACCGGCCAGGAGATCGACCTGGTCGCCAATCCTGACTACTACAACGGCAAGCCCCATTACGCCAAGGTCGTGATGAAGGTCATCACCGATTCGACGGCCGCCGCCCAGGCACTGATCAACGGCGATCTCACCTGGGACCAGGAGATCACCGCCGCCGCGGTGGCCAAGGTCAAGGCCGCTCCCGGGGTCAAGGCTTACACCTATCCCGACCTGGGCTACTACGATGTCCGCTTCAACGACCGGCCCGGCCACTTGTTCGGTGACGTCAACGTTCGCCGCGCCTTCGCCTACGCCCTGGACAAGGATTCGATCGTCAAGGCCGCGACCGACGGTTTCGGCACCCCTCTGTGGAGTCCCATCGTGCCCGCGAGCGCGTACTACGACGCCAAAGAGGAGATCAAGTACAACCAGGACATTGCCAAGGCCAAGGGCCTGATGGACACCGCCGGCTGGAAGGTTGGCGCCGATGGCATCCGCGAGAAGGACGGCAAGAAGTTTTCCGGCAAGTTCTTTGTCCGTGCCGGCAAGCCGCAGCGCGAAAAGGCCGTCCAGATCATGTCCGAGGAGCTTCGCAAGAACCTCGGCATGGACCTGAAGCCGACTCCAACCGACTTCAAGATCTTCTACGCGCCGATCCGCAAGGGCGACTACGACCTCGCCCTGGCCGGCTTCTCGATCGGTATCGACCCCGATCTATACGACACCTACCACTCCAAAAACCTGGTGCCTGAGAACAAGAGCGGCAGCAATTGGACCGGCTATAAGAACCCCGCGCTGGACGCCGCCATCGAGGAAGGGCGCGCTGCTCTCAAAGACACTCCCCAGGCGACCTTCGAGGCGCGCAAGAAGGCGAACAACAAGGTCCTCAAGATCCTCTCGGAGGACGTGGTGAGCTACATGCTCTGGGCGGACAATGTCACCCAGGCCTTCAACAAGGTCGGGGGCGTGGTACCCGGCAAGAACGACTCTCTCAACTACGTCGATCGCGGCCGCGATGTGGCGGTCTACGGCACTTGGTACCAGACCGGCACCAAGTAGCAACTGAACTTCGTCAAGACTGGTTTGCGGCCGGGGGGCGGATCGCTCCGCCCCTCGGTCGTCTTTTGGAATCAGAGCTGAACCTCGACGCAAAGCAGCCAACATAGGATGATGTACCGGTGACAGCGTTCATCGCGCGGCGGGTGGCGATCGGGATCATGCTCCTGCTCCTCATGTCGGTGATCTTCTTCGCGCTGACTCGGCTCACCCCTGGTCCGCCCTTCTCACCCGGTGAGGACCCGAAGGTCAAGCAGGAGCAGATCGACAAGCGGATCCACAGCGTGGGACTGGACAAACCCTGGTACGCCCAGTACCCCGGCTACATGATCGCCCTCTCCCACGGCAGCCTCGGCGATTCCTACCAGTACAACAAGCCGGTCTCTCAACTTCTGGCCGAGCGGGTCCCCAATTCGGTGTTACTCCTGATGACGGCCATCACCGTTGCGCTCCTGATCGGCATTCCTCTCGGCATATTCGCCGCCACGCGCCAGTATTCGAAAGTGGACATGGCCACCTCATTGGTGAGCTATGTCGGCATTTCGGTGCCGAGCTTCGTGCTCGGTCTGTTCCTGCTGCTGTTCGGGTCCGTCTACCTTCGGAAATTGACCGGGAACGCGATCTCGTTCCCGCTGTTTGGTATGCACCAGGGAGACAACACAAGTGTGGCCGACCTGGTCTGGCACATGGTGCTGCCGGTAACATCCCTGGCCGTCCTCTCCATCGCCGTGTACAGCCGCTTCATGCGATCGAGCATGCTCGAGGTCCTCCACCAGGACTACATCCGCACCGCTCGGGCCAAGGGCCTCTCATCCCGGGTGGTGAATTACAAGCACGCGCTCCGCAACGCGGCGCTGCCGATCATCACCCTGATCGCCCTCGAGATTCCCCAGCTTGTGAGCGGAGCGATCATCACCGAGGGCATCTTCAGCTGGCCCGGAATGGGTCAGCTCGCCTTTCAGGCCACCGTCGTCCGCGATTACCCGGTCATCCTCGGCGTCGTCATGCTGGTCGCATTCCTGACTGTCGTTTTCAACCTGCTCGCTGACGTCGCCTATGCCGTCGTTGACCCGCGGATCAGGTATTAGACGTGGCCAACCCGCCTGTTGATCCGGTTCTACCTGGTGGAGGTCGTCCCCGTCCCGGGATCGGCGGAGAGCGTTATGAGAAGGCAGTCGCCGCTGAGCAGGAACTGCGCACCCAATCGATACCGGAGGGGATCGACGTGCCCGACCTCCCGGAGGAGGCCGAGATCGGGTTCTGGCGGCTCGCACTGCTTCGCTTTGTTCGCCACCGCGTGGCGGCGTTCGCCTTCATCGTTTTGGCCCTCATCGGTCTGACCGCAATCGTCGTCCCGCTGCTCCAGGGAGATCTCTATCGACTCCAGGACTACCGGCATGGTTATGGCGCTCCGCTGCAGTTCCATCCGCGTCAGGTTGCTCCGCTCGGTATTTCGTTCACGATGCCCTGGACTGATCACCTGCTCGGGACCGACGATCTTGGTCGGGACGAATTGGCTCGCCTCATCCGGGGTGCTCGGGTCTCGCTCTCCGTTGGGTTCCTGGCGATGTTGGGCTACCTCATCATCGGGGGCACCTTTGGCGCCCTCGCCGGCTATTACGGCGGCATTGTCGACAACCTCCTGATGAGGTTCACCGACATGATCATCGCGATGCCGTTCATTCTTGTCGTGGTAGCAGTCACCGCCGCTTTTGGCGGGGTGAGCCTGGACAAGCTGATCCTGGTGATCGCCTTCCTGGGCTGGGCCCAGATCGGCCGCCTCATGCGCTCCCAGTTTCTCGTGTTGCGTGACTCGGAATTTGCGCAGGCGGCCCGAGCCCTGGGCGCCTCCGACTGGCGGATCATCACCCGCCACATCCTGCCCAACTCTTTGACTCCGATCATCGTCTCGGCCACCCTCGGCGTGAGCGGGATCGTGCTCTTGGAATCCGCTCTTGGGTTCCTGGGCTACAGCGTCGCGCCTCCGGAGCCGAGTTGGGGGAACATGCTCGGCGAATTCGAGGCCCACATCCTCAAGGACACCCTGTATCTGGTGTTCTTTCCCGCTTTGGCGCTCGTGGTGACAGCTCTCTGCATCAACCTTGTCGGAGACGGAATTCGCGACGCGTTGGATCCCCGCCAGCGTTGACGGCGGTCCTGCCGGAGTCGAGCCGGTCCCCCCAGCCGTCAGGCGCGCTTTTGGAAATTCGCGACCTCCACACCGACTTCAAGGTTCATGGCGGAACGGTTCGGGCGGTCCAGGGAGTCAACCTGATACTTCCGCCCGGCAAGACCACCGGCCTGGTGGGTGAGTCCGGCTGCGGCAAGAGCGTGACC
>CAXMLP010000272.1:0-1884 GCA_964194225.1 uncultured bacterium
CCTCATCGGTGTCGACGGTGAGCGGCTCGCCCTTCCGCTGGGGGATTGTCACCGGCACCAGCTCCTGCCTGAACCGCCCCGCCTCCTGGGCCGCCGCGGCCCGCTGATGCGATCGAACCGCGAATTCGTCCTGGTCCTCGCGGCTGACCTCGTACTTGGCGGCCACCCGCTCCGCCGTCTCCCCCATCTGGAGAGTGCCGTAGAGCTCAGCCATCCGCGGGTTCACCAGCCGCCAGCCGAGCGAGGTGTCGTACACGGTCTGCGCGCCGCGCGGGTGGGCTGCGTCGGGCTTGGCCATCACCCACGGCGCGCGGGTCATGGATTCGACGCCACCCGTGATCACGATGTCCGCCCCACCGGTTTGAATCTCGCGGGCACCGGCGATCGTGGCCTGCATGCCGGAACCGCATAGGCGGTTGACGGTCTGGCCCGGCACCTCAATCGGAAAACCGGCCAGGAGCAGGCCCATCCGGGCGACGTTGCGATTGTCCTCGCCGGCCTGATTGGCGCAGCCGAAGATCACGTCCTCAACCTCGGCCGGGGCGAGGCCGATCCTGTCCACAACCTCGCGGATGACGATCGCTGCCAGGTCGTCCGGCCGGACGTCCTTCAGCTGCCCGCCGTACCGGCCCATCGGCGTCCTGACTGCAGAGACGATGACTGCTTCCCGAAGCTCCATTTAAGCGGCTACCTGCCCTTGAATTGAGGCTTGCGCTTCTCGGCGAAGGCCGCCACGCCCTCCCGGAAGTCCTCACCGCCCGCCTGGACCTCCTGGAGGTAGGACTCGAACTCGATCGCCTCTTCGAAACCGGCCGTCTCGGAGAAGTTGACCGCCCGCTTGCCGGCCGCCAGCGCCGCCGTCGGCCCGGCAGCCAGCTCATTCGCCAGCGTCCGGCATTCGGCCTCGACGTCGGCCTTGGGAACCACTCGATTGACAAGTCCGAACCGCTCCGCATCGACGGCGGTCAGGGGCTTGCCAGTGAAGAACATCTCCAGCGCCCTGCCCCGGCCGACGAAGCGGGGCAGCATCCAGCTCGCCCCGCCGTCGGGCGCCAACCCGATCCCGACAAAGGCCTCGCTGAAGTAGGCGTCGTCGGCAGCGATGCGGATGTCACAGGCCATGGCAAAGCTGGCACCGATCCCCGCGGCCAGCCCATTCATGCCGCAGATCACCGGCTTGGGCATGGTTCGGATTCGCTGGAGCATTGTCAGGTACTGGCCGCGAAGGGCGGCGCCGACGTCCTCCGGTGAGCGCAGCGAGCCGGAGCCCGCCATCTCTCCCACGTCAGCGCCGGCGGAGAAGGCGCGGCCGCTCCCGATGAGCACCACGCAGCGGATGGTCTCGTCCCGCTCGGCAGCCTTGAGGGCTGCGTCAAGCTGGTCGCGGGCCAGCATTCCGATCGGGTTGAGCTTGTCGGGCCGGTTCAGCTTGATCCAGGCAACGGCCCCCTCCGTATTCACTACGACGTGCTGCTCCTGCGGTTCATCCGGCATCGCGGTCATCGACCTCTGAAGGTCCCACGTCGCTTCTCGAGGAAGGCGCGCATGCCCTCCTTCTGGTCCTCGGTCGCGAAGAGGAAGTAGAAGTTCCTGCGCTCGACCGCCAGGCCCTGCTGAAGGGGCGTCTCGAGCGATTGGTTGACCGATTCCTTGATCATGCGGGCCGCCAGCGGCGGCTTGCCGGCGATCGTTCGAGCCAGCCGCCTCGCCACCTCGATCGTCACCTCGGCCGGGACCACCCGGTTGACCAGCCCCAGCTGGTAGGCGCGCTGGGCGGTCAGCTGCCCGCCCAGCAGGTTCACCTCCATGGCCAGGTACTTGCCCGCCGTCCGCGGCCAGCGCTGGGTCCCGCCGGCGCCCGCGATGATGCCGAGGTTGATCTCC
>CAXMLP010000273.1:0-2318 GCA_964194225.1 uncultured bacterium
TTCCCCTCGATCCCTTCGGCGGGCCCGGTCACACCGTCGGCGGACTGCTCGCCACCGCCTGGTCCGGGCCGCTGCGGCTTCGCTATGGGACCGCGCGCGACTACCTCATCGGCCTGCGAGTCGCGCTCCCCGACGGCAGGCTGGCGCGCTCGGGAGGCAGGGTGGTGAAAAACGTGTCCGGCTACGACCTCAACAAGCTCCACCTGGGAGCCTGCGGGTCCCTCGGGATCATCGTCGAGGCTTCTTTCAAGCTGTTTCCGAAGCCACTCGCCGAGCGCACGGTGAGGTTCGACACGGCCGATCCGGCGGAGGCCTGGGCGAAGGCGGAGGCGGCGCTGTCCCTCAGGATGCCTCCCGTCGCCCTGGAGTTGACCCACGAACACGGGAGGATCGCCCTCCTCGCCCGCATCGCCGGCAGCGAGCAGGGCGTTCGCCGGATCGTGGCGGAGCTCGGCTGGGCGGAGGACGAGTCCGGTTTCTGGGAGAGGCACCAGCTGCTGGGCGGCGAGCGCTGGGCGCGCATCTCGGTCCGCCGGAAGGCCCTGCGGGGGCTGATCGCGGCGGCCCTGCCCACCCCTGCCCGCTATGTCGCCCAGCCCGGGGTCGGCGTTGTCCACTGGTTTGACTTCGAGGCGGAAGAGTTCGAGGCAGCCCGCCGGCAGGCCGAGGCGGCGGGCGGGTCCGCCGTCCTGCTGGCCGCCCCGGCCGACCTAAAGCGAGCCGTCGGTGCTTGGGGCGCTCCCCCCGCGACCCTCGACCTGATGCGAAAGATGAAGGCCACGTTCGACCCGAAGGGCACTCTCTCACCCGGCCGATATGTTGTCTGAAATGGAAGCTCTCGACATCAGGCGGGCGGGGGTGTTCCAGGGTCCGGACGCGCCGGCGGACGATGACCTCTCCACCTGCGTTCACTGTGGCCTCTGCCTCAACTACTGTCCGACCTATCGCGTCACCAACCTGGAGACCGAGTCGCCCCGCGGCCGCCTTTACCTGATGACGCAGTGGAAGCGCGGCGCGCTCCCCTTCACCGAGGACCTCGCGCGACATATCGATCTCTGCCTCGGCTGCCGTACCTGCGAGAGCGTCTGTCCGTCGGGCGTGCCCTACGGCAGGATCATCGAGCACGGCCGGGCCGAGGTCGAGCGGCTGCGTAAATTCAGCCCCAAGCGCAAGCTCACCAGCACGGTGATGAGAGAGCTGCTCGGTCACCCGGGCCGGCTTCGGGCAGTGGGCGCGGCGACAAGGGTCGCCCAGAAGCTGGGTCTGACCTCGCTGGTGGCGCAGGGCCGCCAGCTACCCGAACTGAAGGGCCAGTACCGGACCCCTCCCGGCGGAGTCGCGCCTGCGATCGGCGCGCGGCGCCATCGCGTCGCGTTTCTCTATGGGTGCGTCATGCCGATCATGTTTGCGGAGTCACACGCTGCGTCGGTGAAACTGCTCCAGCTGGCCGGCTGCGAGGTTTGGTTTCCTTCCGCGCAAAGATGCTGCGGGGCGCTCCTCGCCCACAACGGCGATCTCGAATCAGCACGGCAGCTGCGGGACGTCAACGAGGCCGCGTTCGGGGCGGAGGGCTTTGATTTCCTGGTCGTCAATTCAGCCGGCTGTGCCGCGCACCTGAAGGATTTCTACCCGCAGCTGGGCGGGCAGACGCGGGATCTCTTCGAGTTCCTGGCCGAGGTCGGGCTGCCGCCGGCGACCCACCCTGTGAACCTGAGGGTCACCTACCAGGATCCCTGCCACCTGGCTCACGCCCAACGAATCCGCACGCAACCCCGCGACCTGCTCCGCGCCATCCCCGGCGTCGACTTCGTCGAGATGCCCAACGCGGAGATCTGTTGCGGGTCGGCCGGGCTCTACAGCGCCATCGAACCGGGAATGTCGAGCCGCATCCTCAGCGAGAAGATGGACGATGTGCTGACGGTGGAACCTGACCTCGTGGTCACAGCCAACCCGGGCTGCCAGATGCAGCTGATCGCCGGCATGCGCTCCCGAGGCCGCCGGACGCCGGTCAGGCACCTGGCGGAGCTGCTCGCCTCAGCCTACTAGTGGACTAGGGGCCCCTAAGAACACCGGGCGGCGGCGACGCTGACGTTGTCGGGCGCGCCGCGCTCTCGACAGGTCTCGATCAGGCGGTCACAGGCCGCCTGGAGGTCAGGGCCGTCCATGATCCGCTGCAGCTCATCGATTCCGACATTGGCCTCCTCGACCCCGTCGCTGCACAGCAGGACGAGGTCGCCGCGCTCGAGATCCATCTCGTTCGTGTAGCCCTTGACCTCGTCCCAGACCCCGACCGCGCGGGCGAGCCGGTGCTTCATGGG
>CAXMLP010000274.1:0-4268 GCA_964194225.1 uncultured bacterium
GAAGGCCTCGTTGATCTCGAGGATGTCAACGTCGTCGATCGTCATACCGGCTCGCTTCAGAGCGGATCGGGAAGCTTCGATGGGCCCCAATCCCATGTACTCGGGCTCCAGGGCCGAGACGCCGGTGGAGACGATCCGAGCGATCGGCTTGATCCCCAGCTCCCTGGCCCTGGTGTCGGACATCACGACCACGGCCGCCGCGCCGTCATTGAGTGGGCAGGCGTTGCCCGCCGTCACCCGGCCGTTCTCTCGGAAGACGGGCTGCAGTTGTGAAAGCACCTCGACACTGGTCCCCGCCCGCGGGCTGTCGTCCTTGCTGAAGATATCCCCGCTGGGAAGCGGCACGGGGATGATCTCGCGGTCGAAGAAGCCGTCATCGCGCGCCCGTGCCGCGGCGTCCTGACTCTTCACGGCGTACCGGTCCATCTCCTCGCGGCTGATCCCCTCGCGCTCGGCAACGTTCTCCGCCGTCTGACCCATGGCGATGTAGATGTCGGGGTACTCCTCGCTGTTGCCCGGCACCAACCTCGAGTTGTAGCTGTCCGGCGCGTCGGGATAGCCCGCGCCATACCGCGACACGCATTCGACGCCCGCGCTGATGAACACATCGCCCTCGCCGGCCCGGATCGCATGTGCCGCCATGCGGGTTGTCATCAATGACGACGAGCAGTAGCGGTTGACCGTCACGCCGGGCACGTCAAGACGCGCCAGGATGCTAATGACGCGGCCGATGTTGTGACCCTGCTCTCCACCCGGCAGACCACAGCCGCAGATCACATCCTCAATCTCCCGACGGTCCAGCTCAGGCACCTTGTCGAGGACCTTGCCGAGTACGAAGGCGGCGAGGTCGTCCGGGCGGACGTCGACGAGAGAACCCTTGCGAGCGCGGCCGATCGGGGAACGACCATAGGCGACGATCACGGCTTCAGTCATGCGCTCAGTGTATTTGCTTTGAAAACTCTGTTTATGAGTTCAAAGTCCAGCCCGGTCGCCCCGGTGTCGAGCCGCGGGGATTCAATTCAGGGGGACTCCTCCAGGAAGCGAACGTGCAGCTGTGCGCCCCAGGAGACGTTGGCCTCCCTAACCCTGACCCTGACCAGGCCACCTCGGGTTTCCGACGGGGCAAGGCGGGACTGGCCGGCGGGCCGATTCTGCGCCTCGAGGTCCACCGGTACGACGCGCCAGCTGCGCGCCACCCAGTCGTAAATCTCGACGTTGGCATAGGCGCCGAAGTCGAAGTGCAGGTTGACCGGCGCGCTGATCGCCGGCAGCGCGATGTCATATGTGTCGACATATCCGCCTTCCGACGCGGCCTGCGTGGCCGCCAGTCGCACGTTGGCCAGGTTGCCGACATTGCCGGTTGCCGCCGAGACCTCGACGGGCAGCCCGAAGGCCGTGGTCACCCGGCGCTGGGGGCTGGCCCCATCAACCTTGACCGTGGTCAGGAGTGGGGCGGCGAAGCCTACGACCGCAACCTGACCCGGATGGCTCAGGCTCCGGCGGCCGATCTCGTCGGCCTGGAGCCCGGCCCTTTCTCCCGCGGTGAGCCGGATCCCCGCGGGCAGGTTGCCGAGCAGGTCACCGAGCGGGCTCATCTCTGTGATGAAGCTGACCTCCTCGCCTGGCTCCAGGGCGGGAGCCACCGGCGCACCCCGATAGGCGCCGCGGTAGTACGTGTAGATGAGAAGCGCCTTCACCCTCACCCCGCCGGTGTTGGCGATCGTGCCGCTGATCACCCCGCTGTCACTGTTGAGGCGGGCCTCCAGCCGTAGGTCACCGCGGCCGGCGGTCCCCGAGCCGAGTGCCCGGACGCCGCCATAAACCACGCCGCGCTCGACCACCTGGGGCTTGCCGCCGGCCAGGACGTGTTCCTCGACGCCGGTGCTGCCCTGGGCCACCGGGAAGGGACAGCGCCGGCAGCTGGGTGTCAGCGACTCGTAGTAGACGGTCAGGGGCGCCGCGGTGGTGCCCGACCCGAATTCGACCCGATGTTCCCCGCGGCCGGGGAAGACGAGGCCGTGCACGTCAACGGCTGACGCGACGCCGTCGGGCCCAAGCCTGACGAATTGAAGGTCCTGGTCACGCACGCCGGCCTGGAGAACCTGCCCGGCGCCATAGAAACTGAGGGTGAACATGATCGCAAGAGCGGGAGCGGTCAGCCACGTCAGCGCCGCGCGCCCCAGCCGGCGGAGCAGCAGGTAATTCGCGGGGAGGACGATCGCCAGGTAGGCCGCCATCAGCAGGCCGACCAGCCAGGGCGCCGGGAAGGGGGAGTCGGAAGGCCTCGGCAGCAGGCCGTCAGAAAGGCGTGCGGTGTCAATCAGGGTCCTCCCCATCGGGGCCGAGCCGGGCATGTGCTCGATGCCGCGGGCAAGCGCCACCTCGAAGGAAAGGCTGGCGAGCGCGCGCTCAGCGTCCCCCGCTCCCGGGAGCCGGGGGTCGGGGTCGAAAAGCAGCGCGATGATTCGGCCGGCCCCATACCGCGACTCCACCCCCAGCGGCCGTCCCTGCGCGCTGTCCAGGAATACCGTTGCACCCGCCGAGGGGGAGCCGATCGCAACCTGGGCAGAGGCATTGATGCGAGTGGCAGCCAGCTCGCCGAGGGCCGCGAGATCGGTGGTGACGGTTTCGCCGGTGGGCAGGAAGGGCAGCAATTCCGGCGGCAGCCGGCTGATCGTTCGAGCCAGCTCGACACCGCCGGCAAGGACCAGCTCTCCGCCCAGTCCGACGAACTCGCGCAGGGCATCGATCTGGGGCGGCGTCAGCCGGGACGTGTCGTAGCGATCCAGGACGATGGCGGACAACCCACTCAGGTCGACGGCTCGCGAAGGGAAGTGCTGGCGTTCATCCCACACCTGCAGCCGTAGCCGCAGATCACCGATGAGGATCGGCTCAAGAGCCTGGGTCAGCGTTTGCGATTCACTCAGCAGGCCCACCCCGAGGCTGCCGCGATCATCAACCCTGGCCTCGCTGATCGGGCGATCCGCGGCGTCCCTGACCACCACAACCGCGAAGTCGGAGGGCGCAAAAAAGTTGAGGGTCCGCTTGTGGCGTGGACTGAGGGTGATCGGGAACTCGTAGCCGCCATCAGGGCCACCGACCCCGGCGGCAGCGGGAAAGGGCAGCGGCGCCGCGGGTCCGCCGTTGATCGGGCTGACCACCGCCGGGGGGGCAAGCCGCGAGTCTGGATTCTTGACCAGGAGGAGTCGCCCGCTGAAGTCACCGTGGTCCCCCAGGTTGCGCACCGTCACCGTGTAAGGCACCCACGCCCCCGACCCTGATCTGGTCGCGGTGACATTGATGACGCCCGCCTCGGTCAACGCCGGCTGACCGCCCGAGGTGGGTCCGGCCGCCCGGACCGCGATCAGCACGGCGCTGATGGCCACCAGTGTCAGAACGAGATGTCGGCCCCTCAAGATCAACCTCGATCTCGAACGGTACAGCCTGTCGACCCCGCGCGGCTCGACCGAGCTAACCTGCCCCGTAGACAAGATGAGACGTGCCGCCGCCCACCTCCGGCTGCTCGCCTGGTCAGCCGGAGGACTGCTCGTGGTCGGATTCCTGCTGCTCCTCGGCTGGACACTGCTGCACCCCGCCTCGGTCGCGGCCGCGCCGGCGCGGCGCAGCGCGCCCGACATCACGGTGCGGACCTTCGACGGGGAGCTGGTCAGCGTGGGCGCGCTGCGGGGCGAGCCGGTCGTGCTCAACTTCTGGGCTTCCTGGTGCGCACCCTGCCGGGTCGAGGCGCCGGCGCTGGCGGATG
This sequence comes from uncultured bacterium, assembly GCA_964194225.1. Classification (GTDB taxonomy): domain Bacteria; phylum Chloroflexota; class Dormibacteria; order Dormibacterales; family Dormibacteraceae; genus CAXMLP01. The sequence goes on from CAXMLP010000274.1 coordinate 3,764, forward strand.
CTGCTCGCGCCGCGCCAAAAGTCCATTTCGTCGGCGTCGCCATCCAGGATGACGAAGCGGCCGCCCGCCGGTTTCGGCTGCAGTTCGAGCCACCTTACCCAGTCGGTTTCGCGGTCAGCGGCGGCTACCTGGCCTATGGGGTGACGGGACCTCCCGAAACCTTTTTCATAGATCGCCGAGGGATGATTCGCGACCGCTTCTCGGGACCGCTCGACCGGGCCACGCTGCGCGAGTATCTGGGGCGGATCAGTTGAGCGCGCGCACGCTGGGAATCCTCCTCGTCGCCGCGATGACGGGGCTGTCGGTGGTGGTGGCATTCGTCGGGCTGCACCCGCGTGGCAGTGGCGGCGGCACCCTGCTGATCGCGGTCTCGTCTCGCTCGGGTGACCGGCTCACGGGCAGCCCGATCCAGATTCGGTCCGCCAAAGGTGGGTGGAGTGCCCTCGCCCAATTCGCGGGAGGCACGGTGCCGGCCGCGCCCGCCACGCTCGGGGCGGCCCAGGCC
>CAXMLP010000275.1:0-4587 GCA_964194225.1 uncultured bacterium
AGATGTGTATAAGAGACAGCACCTGAGATTCTTCCCCCGGCGTACGGTCCGAGCCACGATCGAAGCCGCCGGCTACCGCGTTGTCAGCATGGACGTGAGCTGTCCATTGCCAGTGCTGCGGCGCGAGCCTTTCAACCGAATGGCACATTGGCTCGCCCTGCGCTGGCAGAATCTGCTTGCCTACCAATTTGTCGTGCTGGCCTCCCCCTCCCCGGCCAGCGCCGCAGCGCGCCCCTGACAAGCATGGACGATGGAAAACCGAGTGTGAACCGGGCGGCGTCGGAACTCTACGACCGCTACTACTTCAGCACTTCGGTGGGTGACATTCCCTATGGCCGCGATGAGCAATGGCTTAACTTCTTCGGCCAGATTGCCGATCGCATCGTCGAGGACATCGCACCGAAAACGGTGCTTGACGCGGGCTGCGCCCATGGCCTCCTCGTCGAATCGTTGCGCGACCGCGGCGTGGAAGCCTTTGGCGTCGACGTTTCTGAATTTGCCCTGGCGCAGGTCCGCGAGGACGTCAGACCGTTCGTCCGCCGCGCTTCGGTCACCGATCCTCTGCCGCAGGAGTACGACCTCATCATCTGTATGGAGGTGCTGGAGCATCTCCCGGCGGCGGAGGCCGAGGCAGCGGTCGCCAACCTGTGCAGCCAGGCCCGAGAGGTGCTCTTCTCGTCAACGCCGCTTGACTACGGTGAGGTGACGCATTTCAATGTCCAGCCACCCGAGTACTGGGCGACGCTGTTCGCGCGAAACGGTTTCCTACGGGATGTCGATTACGACGCCGCGACCCTCATCGCACCCTGGGCGGGGCGGTTTCGAAGAAGCCAGGACCCGCTGGTCCGCGTGGTGTCGAACTACGAGCGGGTTGCCTGGCGGCTGAGGAATGAGAATTTCTCCCTCCGCCGGGTGGCGGTTGAGGATCACCGCCGCCTGGCCTCGGTCGAGGGTGAATTGGCATCCCTGCGCGAGCGCAACGCGCTGCTTGAACGGGAGTATCTCGCCAGCCAGACATACACGGTCAAGGTGGCCAGGGACGCCCGCTTGCTCCTGCGCAGGCTGCTGCCGAGAGGCACCCGGAGGGGCGCCGCGCTCACCTGGACGATGGGGCTGGTGCGCGGGACTCGCCGCTGATTCCACGCCCGCTCATTCGTTTTGGCTTTCAAGCGACCGGCCAGGGCTGCTTGCCCGCCGTCCGGTCCCCCAGGTAACCACCGCGGTGCACGTGACGAGCCCCGCGACAGCAAGGATGAGGACAGGCAGCGACCCACCGGGGGGATGCCAGGAACCGTTGAGAGGGTTGAGAGTGCTCCCGATCCCGGACTGGAACCGGATCATCGCGAACCACAGCGCAAGCAGCTGCCCGCAGGCCAGGCTGACTATGAGCCAGGGGATAAGCCGCCCGAGCTGAGCCGCGGGAAACGGTATCTCGCGAGCGCAGAGCGCAGCTGCCAGAACCGGCACGCCCACTTCCAGCGGTAGGGAGTAGCGGCCCTGCCAGAAAAAGCCGAGCCGGTTGGCGGCCGCGACCTCAAGCAGGATGGAAACGGAAACAATGATCCCCATCAGCCCCAGCAGAGCGAGCCGTGGCCGGAGGGCACGCGTGGATAGCGCCAATAGCACGAGCAGACTGAGCACCCCAGCCCAGATCAGGTAGGTGAGAAAAGGGGACGGGGTGTTGATCCATCCGAAATTACCGATCGACTCCTGCAGCCTGGCCGGCAACAGGTTGATGGAGGCTTCCAGCCGCTTCAGGAGGGAAAGCTGTTTCTCGGCGGCGCCGAGGTCGACCGTTCGCGCCAGGGCAGTCCACGTCAGGGAAGCGGCAGCTGCCACTGTGACGAGCGCGCTCCACTTCACCACGGTCCTCGACCCGGCCGCTCTGAGGACCGGCCGCAGGGAACCCGCGGTCGCCAGCACGCCGAGCATGAGCGCCACCCAGAGCGGAGCGAGCGATCGCGTGAACAGCATGAAGGTTGCCGCTATCGCCAGCCTGGCGATCAGGCGGCCCCCGGAGCCGGCGCTGCTTCCGAAAAGCAGGGCGACTCCAGCGGACCAGAACGAAAGCGCGGCGGTTATCTCCCAGGAGTTTGGGTTCACGACGCCGGACAGAAAGAAGGTCATCGGCGTGGCGGCAGCCCATACCCCCGCCGGGAACAGCCTCGATAGCCTGGATTCGGTGGCCGACTCCAGGGCAGAGGCGAAAAAGAAGGCGTTGACGAGGGCACTGAGAAGTCGCATCAGGTAGATCCCAAGCACTGAGCTGAATGCCAGGGAGGGCAGGCCAACCAGGAAGTAGTAAAAGGGAAAGTAGCGGGCTGCCGCGCTTGGATACCGGCCCAGTTCGTCCCCGCCGGCTCCCACTGCCTGGCAACTCGCCGGCTGTTCGGCGTTGTGCGCAAAACACGTCGCGGCGTTGGTGAGGGCGTCGAACGAAGCGGGGGCCGTGACCAATCCGCCGCCGCCGTTGATGAAGTCGCCTGGAGTCGACCAGAATTCGCCTCGAGCCACTCCGGCGGCGCGCAGGATGTGCTCCCTCTCGTCAGGCGCACCATTGATCGGCACCGCGAGCGCCCACGCCGCGCTCAAAGCCAGGAAACCGAGAAAGGCCGCTGTGAAAAACCCACGAGGCGTGGCTCGGAGGTCGGCCATTGGCTTGATGCTACGCATTTCAACTCCCTCGAGTCCCGGGCCCTTGTAGTCTCAGTGACTACCGCAATGAACAGCCCAGAGCAGGTCTACCGAGAGATGACCCCGGGCTCCCATGCCCTGCACGAAAGGGCAGTGCGGGCGATGCCCGGGGGCACCACACGCACCACCACCTTCTTCCGGCCCTACCCCCTCTACATTGACCGCGGGGAGGGCTGCCGGATCTGGGATGTCGATGGCAATCAGCGGCTCGACATGCTCGGCAATTACACGGCCATGATCCTCGGGCACGCCCATCCCAAGGTGGTCCAGGCGATCCAGCAGCAGGCCGCGAGGGGAACCGCTTTTGCGGCAGCGAATCCCATTGAGGTCGAGCTCGCGTCCCTTCTCTGTGAGCGCATTCCGAGCCTCGACATGGTCCGTTTCTGCAACTCCGGCACCGAGGCCACCATGTTCGCGATGCGCCTCGCCCGTGCCTTCACCGGCCGGCCCAAGATTGCGCGGATCGAGGGTGGCTACCACGGCACCCACGACCATGCCGAGGTGAGCACACACCCCGACCTGGCAGTCGCCGGCCCGGCCGCGCGGCCCGTTCCCCAACCGGATTCGATCGGCACCCCCGCCTGGGCACTGGAGCAAACGGTGGTCCTGCCCTTCAACGACCCCGATGCGGCCGAACGCATCCTCCGTCGGGTTCCGGAGCAGGTGGCGGCGGTGATCCTGGAGCCGATCATCGGCGCCGGTGGGGTGATCGCCGCTACGCCTGAGTTTTTGAGCCGGTTGCGCTCGCTCACTCGCGAGCTCGGGATGCTGCTGATCTTCGACGAGGTCATCTCGCTCCGGGTCGCGCCCGGCGGGGCGCAGCAGGTTTACGGCGTGATCCCCGACCTGACCACGATGGGCAAGATCATCGGCGGTGGGCTGCCCGTCGCCGCGTTCGGGGGTAGAGCCGACGTGATGGAGCTGCTCGACCCGCGGCGCCAGCCGAACCTGGCGCAGGGGGGCACCTACAACGGAAATCCGCTCGGCATGGCGGCCGGCCTGGCAGCGTTGCGCGAGCTCACCCCCGATGTCTACGAGGAGCTCAACCGGAAGGGGGCGCGGGTGAGGGACCAGCTCTCGGAGGTGTTCAGCTCCCACGGGGTGGCGGCGCAGGTCAACGCGGCGGGGTCGCTCTTCGCGATCCATTTCACAGACCGACCGGTGGTTGATTACCGGAGCAAGGCGACCGGCAACCTGGCGATCACACAAGACTTCTTCCTGGGGCTCGTCAACAACGGGGCCCTGCTGGCGCCCCGGGCGATGGGCGCCATCTCGACAGCGATGGGCGAAGAGGATATCCAGGCCTTCGTCGATGCTGTCGACCGCACCGTCACCGAACAGCTGCCTCAGTGGCAGGTGGCGGTCTGAAGCTCCCCGCGACGGGCGCGAAGTTCAGCCACGACGAGCACCTCGACGCCTGCGACATTTGCGGCGGCGGCGTCCTCCGCACGATCCACCCCGGCGCGCGGGTCACCGAGTGCGCTGCCTGCGGCTACCGGTTTGTCAACCCGCGCCCGACCCAGGCGGCGATCGCGGCAGCCTATTCCGACCCCCACGCCTACGACCACTGGCTCGAGCAGGAGAACGGCAGGCAGCGGATGTGGAACAAGCGCCTCGACCTGGTCGAGACCCTCCGCCCCGGCCGCGGGCGCCTTCTCGATGTCGGCGCGGGCATCGGCTCCTTCCTCGCCCTGGCCCGCGGGCGCGGCTGGGAGGTGGCCGGAACCGAGGTGTCCGAATCGGCGGTCAGGCTGGCGGCCGAGCGCCATCACCTCGACCTCGTGGCCAGCCAGCTGGAGACCGCGGACCTGCCGCCGGGCAGCTTTGACGTCGTCACCCTGTGGCATGTGCTGGAGCATGTGCCGTCGCCGTTCCGCACCCTGCGCACGTGCC
>CAXMLP010000276.1:0-2726 GCA_964194225.1 uncultured bacterium
GAGCCGGTCCCGGTCGCCAACCGGGGCGGCCATGGCGACGAGTATGGCGAAGGCGCCGAAGTTCATGAATAGGTAACCGAAGAGGTAGAAGAGGACCGCCGCCTGCCCGTCTCCATGGCTGCCGAGCACGCCGATCAGGATGTAGCCGGCCTGGGCGATGCCCGAGTAGGCGAGCAGGCGTTTGAGGCTGGTCTGGACCAGCGCACCGAGGTTGCCCACAATCAGGGAGGCCGCCGCAACGAAGGCGAGCAGCGCCTGCCAATCCTGTCCCAGCCCGGGCAGCCCCTGGTCGAAGACCCTCATGATCATGGCGAACGCCGCCGCCTTGGTCCCCACCGACATGAACGCCGTGACCGGCAGCGGAGATCCCTGATAGACGTCCGGAGTCCACATCTGGAAGGGCGCCGCGGAGACTTTGAAGGCGAAGCCGATGCCCATCATGACGATCCCCAACGTGAGCAGGTTGTTGCCGATGTCGGTGCCCGCCCGCTTCGCGATCTCAGCCAGGATCGTACTTCCGGTGGCACCGTAGATGAGCGCCATCCCGTAGAGGACGAACGCGCTGGCAAAGCCGCCCATCAGCAGGTACTTGACTCCCGCCTCCTGCGAGCGGGGATCGCGACGGGCGAACCCGGACATCACGTAGAGGGAGATGGAGAGCAGCTCGAGGCCGAGGAAGATCGAGACCAGCGAGGTGGAAGACCCCATGACCATCATGCCGGCGGTCGCGGCGAGCAACAGGATGTAGAACTCGGGCTGCAGGAAATGGCGGCGGGCCAGGTACGGGTGGGTGACCGCGACCGTCAGAATCCCGAGCAGTCCGAAGAAGACATGGAAGAAGACGGCGAAGTCGTCCCCGGTGGCAAACCGCGAATAGGCGTCGTGCCCACGGTAGTGATGGACGATCAGGGCGGCGGTGATGGCGGCCAGGAACCCGATGACAGAAATTGCGGCCGCCGCGCCGCCGCGCATCCGCTCGGGTAAAAGCAGGTCCACCACCATCGCCACCAGCAAAGCGATCGCGACGGCCAGCACGGGGGAGATCTGACCCATGTCGGAGAGTGCCAGCGAGGCGGGGTAGTCGATCGAGTGGGCAGCGAGGCTCAGCGCCATGGCAGGCCCACGCCGAGTGTGGCCGCGCTCATGACCCGAGTCAATAGGAATGGGTCGAGGCCGAGGAGGAACATCAGAAGAACCAGTGGCGCCAGCAGGGCGAGCTGGGCGCCCCGAATGTCCAAGGCGCCCAGCTGGGCGCCCCGGATGTCGAGGGCGCCTCCGGTCGCGCTCTTGGCAAGCGCAGAGCCGGTCCTATCCGCGCTCGAAGCCCCGGTGTGGGCGTGGGGAAGCTCGATGCCCGGTGCGGCGTACATGGTGCCCTGGAAGAGGCGCAGCATGTAAATCGGCGCCAGCAGAAGGCCGAGGCAGGCGACCGCCGTGAGCCAGGGTGAATAGTCCCAGGCGCCGAGCAGGATCATGAATTCACCGACAAAGCTGTTCAGCCCGGGCAACCCGAGAGCCGCCAGAGTCACCACCAGGAAGACCCCCGCCAGCACCGGCATCCGGGGCGCCAGCCCGAAGAGTGCCGTACGGTCCCTGGTGCCGGTCCGGTCCGCGATCCACGCCACCAGCAGGAAGAGCGCCGGCACGATCAGACCGTGGTTGACCATCTGAACCACAGCGCCCTGCTGGCCGAGGGCGTTGAAACTGAAGATTCCGAGCACGATGAAGCCCATGTGGCTGACGCTCGAGTAGGCGATCAGCGCCTTCATGTCGGCCTGCGCAAGGGCCATCAGCGCGCCCCAGACGATGCCCGCCACGGCCAGGACGGGCAGCACCGCGTTCCAGTTCCACCACCATGTCGGGTTGTGGAAGAGAGGTACCAGGATCCTGAGCATCGCGTACGCGCCGGTCTTGCCCATGACGCCGGCGAACGCCAGCAGCATCGGCGTCGGGGCCGCCAGGTAGGCATCGCGCAGCCAGCCGTGGAAGGGAAAGACCGGCACCTTGACCACGAATGCGGCGGCGAAGAGGAGGAAGAGGCCGAACTGGATCTCGGCGCTGGCCTGGTGACTGGCCAGCTCGGGAAGATTGAATGATCGCGCCCCCGTGAAGGCGTATTCGCCGATGATGCCGACGAGCATCAGCAGGGATCCGGCCAGGGTGTAGAGGACGAACTTCAGGCTGGCGAAGAGGGGACGATCGCCCTCTCCCCAGAGCCAGAGGAGAAAGTAGGCGGGGATCAGCATCGCCTCCCAGAAGAAGTAGAAGAGGAGCAGGTTCGCCGCCAGGAAGACACCCGCCATACCCCCGGACATGACGAGGAGGAGGGCCAAAAAAGCGGCCGGCCGCGGCGTCCTGACCAGGTGAGTCGCGAGCACGGCGATGAGCCCGATCAGGGCATTCAGCACAACCAGCCAGACGCTGATCGAGTCGATGCCGAGGAAGTAGTCGACTTTGATCTCGGGAATCCAGTGGACCTGCTCCACGAACTGGTAGCCCGGGGCGGCGGGATCGAAGCGGTAGGCGAGTGCCAGCGCAAGGATCAGGGTCGCCCCCGTCACCAGCACGGCCAGCCATTTGGCAAACCGCGGCGGGAGGGCCGCCACCAGCAAACCACCCCCCACCGGCAGCAACCAGATCGCTGTCAGCACGTCAGGTCGAGGCCCGATACACGACGATCAGCCCGGCGATCAGGGCGCCCGCCACGAAGATGAGGACGTAGGAGC
>CAXMLP010000277.1:0-2538 GCA_964194225.1 uncultured bacterium
TTACGAACTTCGGCGCCGAGACACTAGGTGGTGGCGGCGACTCCGATCTGCAGCTTCAGCTCCTTCTTGAGGATCTTGCCCGTCGCTCCCTTGGGCAGGCTCTCCAGGAAACGGACTGAGCGAGGGTACTTGTAGGCCGCGATTCGTTCCTTGCAGAAGGCCATCAGCTCTTCGGCGGTGGCAGATTGGCCGGCCTTCAGCGCCACCACGGCAGCCACCTCCTCGCCGAGGCGCTCGTCGGGAACGCCGATGACCGCGGCCTCCTGCACGGCCGGGTGGGAGTAGAGAACCTCCTCCACCTCACGTGGATAGACGTTGAAACCGCCTCGGATGATCAGTTCCTTCTTTCGATCGACGATGAAAAAGAAGCCGTCGGCGTCGACGTAGCCCATGTCACCGGTGTGGAACCAACCGCCGCGGAAGGCTTCGGCGGTTGCTTCCGGCTGGCGGTAGTAACCCTTCATGACGTTGTGGCCGCGAATGCAGATCTCGCCGACGTTCTCTTTTCCCGGCGCCATCGGTCCGTCCTGTTCATCGAGCACCCTCAGCTCGACTCCCCAGATCGGCTTGCCGATGGATAGGAAGCGGCGGTCTTCGCGGCTCCGGTTGAAGGTGGCGGTGGGTGAGGTCTCGGAGAGGCCGTAGCCCTCGAGGATGGTCACTCCGAACTTCTTTTCGAAGGCGGTCAGTACCTCGCCGGGCAGCGAGGCGCCACCCGAATTGGCGATTCGGAGGCTGGATAGGTCATGGTTGGCGACCTCGGGCGAATGGAGGAACCCGAAGAACATGGTCGGCACGCCGGAGAAGACGGTGATCCGTTCCGCCGCGATGGTCCGGCAGAGAGCCTCCATCTCGAAGCGGGGTACGAGGCAGAGGGTGCCGCCGTAGCGCAGGGCCACGTTCATGACCGAGCTCTGCCCGAATGAGTGGAAGAGCGGCAGCACTCCGGCCACCCGGTCGTTCTCCTTGACGCCGAAGAGCCGGCCGGCGATGTCGCAGTTCATGTACAGGTTGAAGTGGGTCAGCTCAGCGCCCTTGGGCTTGCCCGTCGTCCCCGAGGTGTAGAGGAGCACCGCCGTGTCGTCGGGCGCAGTCGGCTCCATGTCGAAGCTCGCGCTGCCCTGGAGCAGCTCGGAGAAATTCCGTGTGCCCGGGAGGATCGCATCCGAACCGGGCCGGTTGACGATGTACGTGGTGATCCCGGGCGGCGCGCCCTTGAGCGCCTCCGCGGCGAAGTCCTCCCAGCCGACCAGGAACTTCGCTTCTGAATCGGACAGATAGAAGCTGATCTCCTGTGCCTTGAGGAGAACGTTCATCGGGACGACGATGCCGCCGGCCTTGAGGATGCCGAAGTAGAGGATCGGGAAATAGGGGACGTTCGGCAGCATGAGAGCAACCTTGTCGCCGGTCCGCAGCCCAGCCGTTCGAAGGGACGAGGCCACCTGGTTCGAAAGGGCGTCGAGCTGCCCATAGGTGAGACGGAAGGGGTCAAGGACCACCGCCTCCTTGTCGGGGTGCGCCAGTGCGGACTCGCGGACGATCACGGCGAGATTGAGGCTCATTCGTGAAATCCTATTCCGCCGATGGCACCTGCGATCAGCGAACTCTGGCGATATCCCGTCAAGTCGATGGCCGGCGAGTCGCTGCGCGAGGTGCAGGTGACCGAGCAGGGCCTGGCCGGCGACCGCCGCCACGCCTTCATCGATTCCGCCGCCAACCGTTCGGGAAGGACACTCACGGCCAGGCAGCTGCCTGAGCTGCTCAGCTACACCGCCCGGGTGCGAGGCGAGTCGGTCGAAGTGCGGTCGCCGGCTGGCGAGAACCTTTCGGTGGAGGCCTCGCAGGTTGAGATCGAGAGGCTGGCCGGCCGGCCCCTCCAGGTCCGGGACGGCCAGGAGGCGAATTACGACGACTCGCATCTGCTGCTCCTGAACCTGCAGTCGATGAGGGGGCTGGCCGCCGAGCACGGCGCCCCGCTCGACGGCCGCCGTTTCCGCGCCAATGCCTACCTGCAGGACCTGCCGGCAGACGAGGAGTACGGCTGGCCCGGCCGCCGGCTGCGCTTCGGCGACGCGGTGATCGAGGCCGTGAAGATGTGCGAACGGTGCGTAATGATCACGCTCGACCCGGAGGGCCGGAGCAGCGAAGTCGGCATCCTGCGAACGCTGGCGCGGACTCGCATGTCGTTGCTGGGCGTCTACTGCCGGGTCCTCGTCCCGGGTATGGTGCGGGTCGGCGACTCGGTTGACTTACTCTAAGTCTGGTATTGCATGTCAGGGCCGGCCGCAATATATTGTGCGCGTGAGCTGGAAGGATCGCCCGGTGGGGGTGCCCCGGCGGGATGGCCGAGACCTCCCCCTCCCGCGTCGCTGCTCTCTCCGCTCGCGCCGGGCGGCCGGCACTTTCGGTCGGGACCACGACCCCGAACCAGCCGACCGCCGCGGCCGCCCCGCTCAAGCCAGGAGCTAGATGCAGTTCCTGGATAGATATGAGAATCGCATCTAGAGAGGTCCTCCCCCCGCCGTGCGGGGGGAGGTT
>CAXMLP010000278.1:0-9899 GCA_964194225.1 uncultured bacterium
CTCATTTGACCGTTACAGTCCACTAGAGTCGTATCGATGGCCGAAGCTAGCTTGCGCAGCGCGGTGATCATCCCGGTCCCCGAGGCAGAGCCGGTGTTGAATGGCTGGCACGGGCGAGCTGTTGGCGCTGAGCCCGCCGGGGGGGTTCCTGCCCACATCACCCTGCTCTTTCCCTTCCTTCCGGCCGGGAGGATCGACCCCAACCACATCGCTTCGCTGGGAGCAGTCTTCAGCCGGACGGAAAGCTACAGGTTCGAATTGCGGGAGATCCGACGCTTCCCAAACGTCATCTACATCGCCCCCGATCCGGCCCTGCCGTTCGTACAGCTCACCCAGGCGATCGTCGCCCGCTTCCCCGACTTTCCGCCCTACGAGGGGGCATTCGACTCAATCACTCCTCACCTCACAATCACGGAGGGGGATGACGCACGGATGGACGATGCGGAAGTATCAGTGCGCTCCCGCCTGCCGATCTCAGCCAGGGCGAGCAAGGCATGGCTGATCGAGGAACTCGAGCCCGAATGGCGCCGACTACAGACGCGAGCACGGTTTCCGTTTCGTCAGCTCGCGAGCGCAGATTCGGTCGACCGGACAACGCTCACATGAGCAGCGCATTGGTGGAGGGTGGCTTAAAAACGGTCCTCCGTCGATCTCAGACGCGGACTGCGTCGAGGATCCGGAGCAGGGAGCCATCAGGCTTGAGGCAGGTCTGGAACTGGGCTGCCACATCGGGCCGAGCGAGGGTCAGCGTGGCGGAATTGCGGCGAAAGTCCCTCTCCGCGACGATCCGGAAGCGATTGGCCCTGCCGGTGCCGTCGAACCAGGTGATCTCCGCGCCGGCGTGCATGCGGAGGAGGGGCGCGAAGGGTCCCGGGCTGTGGCCGACGAAATAGCTACGGCCCGGGGAAGCAGGGGTCGAGGTCGGCTGTGGTCAGGCTGATCGGCGACAGGCCGGTGCAGTCGCTGTAGGTCCCGACCGCAACATTCAGCGTGCCGTCGGCGCTGATCAGGCGGTTGATCGGTGCGCTCGGGCGGACGATGGCGAGGAGCCCCAGCAGGGGCGACTCTGCCCCCGGTGCTGGTGGTGGTGGTATCGGCACGGGAGTCGGCGGGGGCAGCGCCAGGGTCGCCGGGGGCGGCGCCGGACGGGCGGGCTCGGGGATCCGCTCGTCCCTGGCGAAGTCGGGGAGCCGCACAGCGAGAGGGGCCGATTGAACCGGGGCGCTCGCCCCAGTCGACCGAGGAACACCACACCCCGCGAAGGCAAGGGCCTATGAAAAACAGTGCTTTGGCTTGAATTCGGCATAGTTTCGGCCGGCCCGGCAACCGATCGAGGACCCCGCCGCGCGGTCAATCCCGGACGGGTGTCTTCAATGCGCTGGTTGTACCTGCGTTTCCTACCTCTGTCGCTTCACACTCGAGGCACCGCCGCCGGTTGGCAAGGGCCCAAAACGGGAATGAATATTGGTCAGCACATCCGCGGCGTGGCCTCTGCCCAGCTGGTTTTGGAGGTCGGTACGTCATTGCGTCGACAACCTCCCCCCGGCCGGCCGTGCACTCAGAGGTCCCCGCCATCAGGATTGCCTTCGTCTCCACTCACCTTCCCCGCCGCTGTGGCATCGCAACCTTCTCGGCGGACCTCGCGGCCGCGGTCAAGGCCGCTGATCCTGACGTCTCCGCCCGCGTCGCGGCGATTGACGAGCCCAACTCGATGCGCCCCTACGGTCCCGAGGTGCGCTGGCGAATCCAGCAGGGGAACGCCGAGAGCTATCGCGCGGCGGCGCTCGCGATCAATTCGTCAAACATTGACGTGGTCAACGTCCAGCACGAGTTCGGCCTCTACGGGACCTGGGCTGACGAGGTCTACACGGACCACCTGGCCCCCTTTCTGGACAGCCTCCGCAAACCGGTGGTCACCTCCCTCCACAGCGTCCCGCCCGAGCCGTCGCCCACGATGCGCGAGGCTGTCCGCAACCTGGCCCGCCTCAGCGTCGAAACAGTGGTGATGGCTGACGCGGCGGTGGAGCTGCTCGCCGGCGCCTACGGCGTTCGCCAGAACATCTCCGTGATCCCGCACGGCATGCCCGCCATCGAGCCTCGAGGTCGCGGCCGGATGAAGGAGAAGCTCGGCATCCGGGGTCGCACCCTCATCTCAACCTTCGGTCTCGTCGATCCCCGCAAGGGACTGGAGTACATGATCGAGGCGATGCCGGCCGTCCTCGCGCGCCATCCCGAAGCCCTCTACCTGATCGCCGGGCAGACCCATCCGGAGCTGATCCGGCACGACGGCGAGCGCTACCGCAAGCAACTCGTGGAAACCGTCGAACGTCTGAACCTGGTGGGGAGGGTCGCCTTCCTGGACCTCTACATGACCCAGCACGACATCATCGACCTGCTGCTCGCGAGCGATGTCTACGTGACCCCCTACCTCGACCCGCAGCAGATCACCAGCGGCACCCTGGCCTACGCCATGGGAGCGGGGAAGGCGATCGTATCGACCGCCTATCTCCACGCCACCGAAGCGCTGGCCGGCGACCGCGGCATTCTGGTCGGCTTCCGCGATGCGGAAGCGCTGGCCGGAGCTGTCAACTCGGTGCTCGACAACCCGGAGCGCAAGCAGCTCCTGGAGCGGGCGTCCTATGGATACGCCAAGGACATGGCCTGGCCGAGGGCCGGAGAACGTTGGGCCGAGCTGCTCCGCGACGCGTTGGTCGAAGCCAGCCCCGAGATCGCCGAGCCGGACCACCAGGTGGCGGCCAGTGCCTGAACTCGGCCGGCGCCTCGCCAATAACCCGATCCTGACCAGCCTCGACGTGGGGCCCTCGCAGCCAGGGCTCGAGGTCGTTTCCGTGTTCAACGCCGCGGCCGCGCAGGTCGGCGACGAGACTGTCCTCCTCCTGCGTGTCGCCGAACGCCCGCTCACTCTCACCGGCACGCCGCCGGCCGACGCCCAGACGCTCGACCTTGACCAACCCGATCGCGGCCTCTATCCGCTCCCGGCCGGCACCGCGGCCGAGAACCTGGTCGGCCTGTCCTATTTCGACGCCACCCGCAACCCGCCGGCGGTCGTCATTGCCTACATCCGTCGCGACCTGCCCGGCATCGACCTCACCGATCCGCGCCGGATCCGGGTCCAGGGACCCGTGGCTCCCCTCGTCGGCCTCGAGGAGGTGCGCGACTACCTGACGCAGATGTCCCATCTCCGAGTCGCCCGAAGCCGGGACGGAGCGCATTTCGAGGTCGAGCCGTGCCCGGCGGTCACGCCGATGGATTCCTTCGAGGAGTACGGCTGCGAGGATCCCCGAGCGACCTTGATCGACGGGGTCTGGCACATCACCTACGTGTCGGTGGGCAGCATCGGGATCACCACCAGCCGCCTGACCACCACCGACTTTCGCGCCTACGAGCGGCACGGGATCATGTTCCTGCCCGACCACAAGGATGTGGTCATCTTCCCGGGCCGGGTCGGTGGCCGCTACGCCGCGCTCACCCGGCCGATGCCGGGCTCGTTCAACCACGTGCTGGGCATCTGGATCGCATTTTCAGATGACCTGGTCAACTGGGGCGGTCATCGGCCCCTGGCACTGCCCCGTAATGGGATGTGGGATTCTCTCCGCACCGGCGCCAGCGCGGTTCCGTTTCGGGTACCCGAAGGCTGGCTCGAGCTTTATCACGGCGTCGATGGCCGCGGCCACTACTCGATGGGCGCGCTGCTGATGGACGCCGACGACCCGGCTCACGCCATCGCCCGATCGCCGGAACCGATCCTGGTGGCGACCGAACCCTACGAGGTGTCCGGCTTGTTCAACAACACGGTCTTCTCATGCGGCCACATCCCGCTCGACGACCGCGGCGAGCAGATCCGGATGTACTACGGCGCCGCCGACAGCTGCTTGGCGGCGGCGGACTTCGATGTGAAGGAGATCGTCCGGTCCTTGACTCCTTGCTGAGGCCAATCGGGCCCGTGCTGAGGCATCGGGTCCAGTGCTGAGACAGCTGGCCCGGCTGACCAGGCGCGTGCCCGCCGCCGGGCCGAGAGCGCTTGCCATCGCCGTCTACGCGGGCGAGAGAAATGAAACCTTTGGGGCGAGCGAGACGGGCGTCGAAGGCGTGGCCTGCGTTGACGACGCCGCCCGAACCTTCGTCCTGCTCAGCCGGCTCTGGCTTCGCACCGGCAACCAGGAGCTGAGGCGCTGGGCCGAGGGTCTCCTCGACTTCCTGCTCTGGATGCACGACGGCGAAGGGGGCTGGGTGAACTTCATCTTTGACTGGGAGGGCAACCGAAACCTCGCCGGCCCGACCTCCATCCCCGGCCCGAACTTCTGGCAGGCGCGGGCCACGCACGCGATGACGGCGGCAGCCCTCATCTTCAACCTGCCGCCGGCCCACCGCCCGATGCGGGCGGGTTTCGCTGCTGCAGCCAAATGCGAGCCGCCGTCTGATGTGAGGGCAATCCACGCCATCTCAGCCCTCGAGCTCCTCCGCGTCGGGCCCGATCCCTGGCTGTCATCCCAGCTGAGCCGGTGGTGTGACGAGATCGCCGAATGCAGCCTGGACGGCATTCTCATGAATTCGCCCGACGAGCGGGGCCGCCCGCACCTGTGGGGGCATATCCAGGAGGCTGTTCTGGTCGAGGCCGCGCACTGCCTCATGCGCCGGGACCTGATCGGTGTCGCGCGCCGCAGCGCCGACAGCGTCTTCACCGAGGTCATCGAATCCGGCTTCGACGTCCCCCACGCGAGTCCCTACGACGTCCAGTCGGCAATTCTGGTCATGGATCGACTCGCCGGCGAGACGGGCGACCGCCAATATGAAACGTCTGCCCGCAACGCGCGCGCCTGGTTTGGCGAGCGAAACCCGGCCCACGTCCCGGTCTACATGAGGGACGCGGGCCGGGTGGCGGACGGCATCGATGCCGGAACCATCAATGCGCACTCCGGTGCTGAGGCCAACATATCGGCCGGCCTCGCCCTCACGGACGACCCGTTCGTGCGCGTCCTTGCGGCCGGGTGGTCCAAACCGGCGCCGGAGATGGCGCGGGCGGAATAGTGCACGGGGAAGATTGAGGCGTGGAGGTGGGGTCGGCGATCGCCGTCGACTGGTCCGGAGCCCGGCACAGCGGGGGCCGGACGATCTGGCTGGCCGAGGTCGCCGACGACAGGCTCCTCGTGCTGCAGAACCGCTGGAGCGGGGCCAGCCTGCTCAGCTGGCTGATCGCGCGTGCTCAGGCCGATCCGGCGCTGGTGATCGGCCTCGACTTCGGCTTCAGCTTTCCCGCCTGGTTCGTGGCGGAACGCTGTGGCGGACGCGTGGAGATAGCCTGGGAGCGGGCCAGGGCCGAAGGTGAGGGCTGGCTCGTGGATCGGGCCGGCCCGTTCTGGGGCCGGCCGGGATCACGCCGTCCGCTTCTCGAGGGTGAGCGCGGCCATTTCCGCATGACCGAGCTGGCGCTGAACGGGCCCGCCGGCCATCCCAAATCGGTCTTCCAGGTTGGCGGGGCGGGTGCCGTCGGCACCGGGTCAATTCGGGGCATGCCCCTCCTGGCCGGTCTTCGCCAGGCTGGGTTCTCCATCTGGCCGTTCAATCCCGTTGCACTTCCACTTGTTGTCGAAATCTATCCACGAGTGCTGACGGGACCAGTTGTGAAGCGCGATCCGGCTCGGCGGCGCGAGTACCTGGCTGCCTGGGGATGGCCCACCGACTTGACCCGGCGGGCGCAGGTTGCGCAGACCGAGGACTCCTTCGACGCCGCCGTATCGGCGCGCCAGATATGGCGCCACGCCTCCGATTTTTCCCACCTTCCCCAACCCTCCGAAACCGAGCAGATCGAAGGCAGGATCTGGCTGCCCAACGCTGCTCAGGATCACCCCACGAGGTCAACCCAAAGCCGGGTTTGAGAATAAAGTCAGTAGTGAAACTCGATGTAGACGACCTCGCCGACGATCGTGCGTGCCGTGATCGACTCACCGTTCAAACTGGCGGGCACCGCGCGCTCGGCCGCGGCTAGCTCCACCTTGAAACTGGAGTTGGTTGGAATTCCTGCACTGACGCCGGGCACCGGCTTGCCGTCCAGCGAGTGCTTGTCGCGACCGTCCGCGACATAGCCGCGAGGCCTGGTGAAGATCACCAGCGCCTTGCCCGCGGGGGCGGGCGCATCCTCTGCCAGCCGGAGCCCGACGAATTGGCTGGAGCGGGGAAAGGGTGAGCGGAAGACGTGCCGAACAGGCTGGCCGGGCGCCTCCATCACGAACTCATAGTGTCCCCCGGGCTTGGCGCTGAACGGTCCCCATCTGCCGGTGGCGCCGGTCGTCTCGGCGAGCACCGCCGCGCCCTTGCGGCTCCCATCGTTGGGGTCGATCTCGAACACCGACAACCTGACCCCGGCGACTCCCTTGTTGGTTGGGGCACGGTTCTCCAGCCCACCGACGTAACCGCCCAGCTTCGGCTTGCCCTCCGGTGTGATATCCGCCGTGGGCGCGCGCCCCGTCAGGAACGAGTACATCTGGCTGAACGCCTTCGAGCTGAACGCGACCTCGCGATGGTCGAGGCCCTCGATGACAACGTTGGTCGCGCCCAGCAGGGCCGGGCCGTCGTAGGAGATGCCCGATGGCCGCCCGGGCGCGAGCTCGGGTTGGGCGTATTTGTCGAGGCGGTCGCTCCGGATCGTCAGGTATTTCACCCCGGCCACCACCTCGGACCCGTCGTTGAGCTGTTTCATGAACGGAGAAGCGCCGTTGAACTCGCTGTTCCGGCCCGCAATCGCGTACACGCCATGGTTGGTTCCGCCGCCGAGGATGGCCCAACCGACCTTGGCCGCGCCACCGCCATTCTTCAGATAGTTGCGGATTGTATTGGCACCGCGCGAGTTGGCGACCAGGGCCAGCTTGGAAGCCTTGGTCTTCGCGAGCACCTCATCGACCTTCGCCGCGAGCTGCGCGCGCTCCTCGTCGGTGCTGCTTCGGTTCGGCTGAGGCACCGCGTCATCGTCCCGCGCGGTCGGTGGGGCGAAGTCGATCGCAAAGAGGCGTTCGCGTGGATAGCCGTTCGACTCGAAGCGCCAGATTGTGGTGATCCAGAGCGAGGACGAGTCGCCGTTGCCATGGACGAAGAGGATGGGTTGGCGAACTTCAGAATCGGCCGGCGTGCCTGGATTCGTGGACGCACACGCGGTGCCGATCGCCATCGCGGCGACCAGCAGAGTCAGCCGGGCATTAGCACCCACAACCAGAAGATGTTTGCAGATCGGCCGATCTGGTGCTCGTCCACTTCGGGTGACACCGTGGCGTCTTTTCGCGCTGAAGTACGGCGGCAGGGGAAGACTCGCGACGGCTTAAGCCGAGAAGTGGCCCGGCCGTCTGGGACGTCGGATGGACCTCATTTGGCCGTACAGCCCCCTAGACTCGCGCCGTGGTGCTTTGGCTCCAGGCTCGCGCGGTCGTGATCGGCCTGCCCATCCTGATCGTGAGCATCGTGCTGCTCTCCTTCGGCCCCGGCTACCTGACTCATGGCCAGGTGCCGGTGGGTCTTCTCACCACCGCTGCCGGCGCCTATGGCTGCTGGCAGGTGATCACCACCCCGCTTCGCGTGACGGTGTCCGATCTGATGGTCAGCTTTTGGGGACTGAGGCGGGCAGCCATCCCGCTCGCTGACATCGATCGGGCGGAGGTGGTGCGAACTCAGCGCGGCTGGCGGCAGCGGCTGGTCCGCCACGACGGATCCATCGCCTACTCCTATGACGCGGGGGTCTTCAATCGGGCCCGTCTCGCCGAACTGCTGACCGCCGCGGGAGTGAGAGTTTCGACCTGAGCGGGCCGGGCCAGTGCCCTTCGGCGCACACGTCAGCTGGTTGCCGTAACCCTCCGGTTACGATTGACCTGGTGTCCGCACAGGCTGGCGACGCGGTTGACGCGCTGAGCAGTGGGCAGCGCCCGACCATCGTGCTACTCGTCATTCCACACCACGTTGCAGCTTCAGCGCCTCCCGCCTCGGTCCAATGACAGGCGGTCCGATCGTTATCGTGGGCGCCGGCCTCACCGGCGGGAAGGCTGCAGTCACGCTGCGCGACGAGGGCTACCGCGGGCGGCTGGTGCTCATCGGCGCCGAGCCCGGTGTTCCATTCGGTCGGCCGCCACTTTCGAAGGGCTACCTCCGCGGCGAAGAGACGGTGGCCGATTGGCAGGTCAAACCTGAGTCCTGGTATGGGGAGAACAACGTTGACCTCATTCACGACACGGCCGTCCGGGTGGAACCCCATGATCGCCTCGTCAACCTCAGATCGGGCGAATCGGTCGGGTATCAGCAGCTTCTCCTCGCCACCGGTGGCGGGAACCGGCGCCTGGCTGTCCCGGGCGCCGGCCTCGCCGGCATCCACCAGCTGCGAACTGTCACTGAGTGCGATGCCCTGAAGGCAGCCGCCATCCCGGGCAGCCACGCGGTGATCGCCGGCATGGGTTTCATAGGCTGCGAGCTCGCTGCCTCGCTCCGCCAGATGGGGCTGCGCGTGACCGCGCTCCACGGCAACCGCCCGCCGTTGTCCGCGGTCCTCGGTGATGAGGTTGGCGAGGTGATCGCCGCCTTCCACCGCGACGCCGGAGTCGAACTGCTGCCCGACACCGCAGCCGGGTTCGAAGGTGAAGACACGCTGCGCCGGGTCATCACCAGGACCGGCAGGCGCATCGAATGCGACCTGGCCGTCGTCGCCGTGGGCATCGAGCCGAATACGCAAGTCGCGAGCGGTGGAGCGGTTGAGGTTGACAATGGTGTGCTTGTCGACGCCCGCTGCCGGACCAACCTTCCGAGCATCTTTGCCGCCGGTGATGTCGCGAACCATGCGCATCCGCTCTTCGGCCGCCTCCGCGTCGAGCACTACAACAATGCGGAGAAGCAGGGAGCGACCGCGGCACGGAACATGCTGGGACAGTCAGCGCCGTATGAAGAGGTGCACAGCTTCTGGTCGGATCAATACGCCCAGAAACTGGAATACGTGGGATATGCCCGCACATGGGATCAATTCGTGGTGCGCGGCAGTATTGAGGAAGGGCGCTTCCTCGGGTTCTACCTGGGCGGCGGACGGCTCCTGGCGGCTGTCGGTGTCAACCGCGGCGGCGACCCCGAGCTTGAGGAGGACAGCGAGCTGGCCGCCATTTCCCGCCTGATCAGCCGGGGTGCGCGGCCAGCCCCAGCCGCTCTCCGCGAAGGTGACATGGAGGGGCTCGCGCCCTAGCCATCTGACGCGGCGCGGTACCCTTGGCCGGTTCCCATGGAAGTCATCGACCTGACCCAGGACTTCTCGATGCATACTCCGGCCTTCGCCAGCTACACCGGCCCGAGCATCAAGTGGGTCAAGCGCCTCGCCTTTGACAAGGCCGGGGGCCAGGAGATCACCACCACCCTCCACGTCAGCACCCACCTCGACGCGCCGGCCCACTTCTTTTCGGGAGGCAAGTTCATCGGCGAGGTTCCCCTCGACTTCCTGGTCGGCCCGGCCTGCGTCGTCGACCTCGAGCGGATGGGCATCGGCGACTACGAGCTCTACGGTCCGGAGCACTTCGAGAGCTGGGAGCGCGAGACGGGGATCGGGATCCAGCGCGGCGACATCCTGGTCATCCACACCGGCTACCACCGGTACTACCCGGAGAACTGGGCCGATGGTCGATCCGCGGTGGACGAGACGAAATATTTCATCAGGCACCCCGGGCCCACCCGGGCCTTTGCGGAGTGGGTCCTGGAGCGCGGCATTCGCTGGCTGGCCGTCGATGTCGGCAGCGCCGACCACCCGATGAACACGGTGATTCAGCGACTGCGGGCGGATGAGGCCGAGGAGGCTGAGGCTAAGCTCGGCCGCAAGCTCAGCGATGTCTTCCCGAAGGCGGACTACCAGATCATGCACACGCTGCTCT
>CAXMLP010000279.1:0-6049 GCA_964194225.1 uncultured bacterium
GGGTCGACGACGTGATGAACGTCTCCGGCCACCGGATCTCGACCATCGAGGTTGAGAGCGCCCTGGTCGATCACCCGGCGGTGGCCGAGGCCGCGGTCGCGGGTCGCAACGACGCCCAGACGGGTCAGGCGATCGTCGCCTACGTCACTCTCAAGGGTGGCGCTGAGGGGTCGCCCCAGATGATCAGGGAGCTCAGGGATCACGTGGGAGTGAAGATCGGGAAGTTCGCCGCGCCCGCGAACATCGTTTTCACGCCGGAGCTGCCGAAGACCCGCTCGGGAAAGATCATGCGTCGTCTGCTGAGGGACGTCGCGGAGAACCGTGCCCTTGGCGACACCACGACCCTGGCCGATGCCGGTGTGGTCGAGGAAATCGGGCGCCGCGCGCAGGCGGAGGCGGCCAGGGAGGATTAGAGGCCGGTGTGCTCGAAGGCGTTCCAATCGAACCGCTTCTCGGGTAGGGTTCGGCCCTGAAATGATCTTCGGTAGCCAGCCGGGCGCCAGACGCCTGTGAGTCAACTCAAGCCGCGCCGGCAGCGCGGGCTGCGGCCCCAGCCGGAGGATTCCGCACCCGTCTGGGGCGGCGGCGATCGGCCCACCTGGTTGGCGCTCGAGCAGGACCAGCCCAAGAAGCGGGAGTGGTCACCGGCGCGCGACCGGATGGAGGCGGAGATGGAGCTCCGCGCACGGCTCGAGGAGCAGCGCCGGCTCCGCCGTCGATCGAGTCTGAAGCGAGTCCTCCTCCCGGTGATGTGGCTGACGTCGCTGGCGATGGCGGTCGTCGATGTGGGCCGCCGCGAGGGCGGTGCTGATATTGCCGGCGGCCTCCGACCCGTCGGAGGGCCGACCCCCCTCGACACCCTGCCCCCCGGTCTCACCCGGGTCCCTGGAGCTCGCCCGCTGCCGGCCGGCTGGCCGCCCCCTCCACCACCACCTGCGCCACCCGCGCCGCCCGCTGAGCCGGCCAGCCCGGCTGAGCGGCCGGCGAGCGAGATCGGCACCGCTCCGCTCGAGAAACCGGCCGTGGAATGGCCCGAACACGTCGAGCCGCCTCCGTCCTCCTCGTCCGCCCCTGCCCCGCCCGCCCTGGGCGGCGAGTCCTCCGGCACGGGCGCCATCCCCGCCCGGCCGACGGTGCCCAATTGGGACTGGCGCCCGGTCGCGGTGCCCCGACCGCAGCCCGAAGGCGGGGAGGAGCCCCCCGCCGCGCCGCCGGCGCCGGAAGCTGACTGGGGTGCGCCGGAGGCGGAACCCGCTCCCCCGGCCCCCACGGCCGACCTGCCGCCAGCGGCGCCTGTGGAGTCAACCCTGGCCCCACCAGTGCCGGAGTCCACAGCCCCTGAGGCTGGAGCGGCGCCCGCCGAGGCTGCCGAGACGGCTGCCGCGGAGTCGGCTGCGGCTGAAAGAGAGGCAGCCGAGAGAGAAGCGGCGGAGAGGGAAGCGCTGAGGGCAGCAGGCGAGCTGGCAGCGGCGGAGGCCGCGATAGCGGAGAGAGATGCAGCCGAGAGGACGGCGGCAGCCGAGAAGGCGGCTGAGGAGCGGGAAGCCGCCGAAAGAGCAGCGGCCGAGAGAGCAGCGGCCGAGAGAGCGGCGGCCGAGAGAGCGGCGGCCGAGATAGCGGCGGCCGAGATAGCAGCCGCCGAGAGAGCAGCGGCTGAGAGAGAAGCGGCCGCCGAGAGAGATGCCCCGGTCGATCCCCGCGACGTCGTCGGTTCCATCCTGGCCACCTGTGTGCGCGCCTCGGGCGCTCAGGTGGGGGTCCTCATCCTGCTCCAGGATGACAACCTGGTCGTGCGCGCCTGCTCGGGGGTCAGCAACGAGATGGGCGCCAAGCTGGCGCTCGATGTGGTCAGTGACATCTGCCTGGAGGTGATCGCCAGCGGACAGCCGTTCATGGCTTCGTCGCCTTCCGAAACACCGAGTCGCGACCCCTATGTGCCTCTGACCCTTCTCTGCGTACCGGTCCCGCTCGGGATCGCTCAGGCGGGTGTTGTCCTTCTCACCGGCTACCTGCCGAACCGCCCCTTCACCGAAGAGCATCAACGCCTGGTCACCAGCCTCGCCTCGCGGGCGGCGCCCGCCCTTGTCGACGCCGGCGCCTTCGCCCTCGAGGTCACCCCGGGAGGCGATGCCTGGCGCCGCCTGGCCGAGGTGGCCGCCCAGCCGCAGTCCGCGACGCAGATTCTGGGCTCTCCCTGGCGCAGAATGGACGGCCCGCCACCGCCGGCCGACACGGCGACGGCCGGTGAGACCCAGATCCTGAAGCCAGAGGACATTGAGTCGATGGTCGCCGGCGATCCGGATCCTGCCAGGGCCGGTGAAGGCGACCCCGAGTACCAGCCGACAAGCACGATGAATCTCGACCCGGATCGGGTCAGCAAGATCATCGCAGACGCCAAGACGGCGCGCGCCGATCACGAGCAGGCCCAACCGCAACCGCAGGACCTCGCTCCCGCGCCGCCGCCCGTGGTGGCGCCGATGCCGCCGCCCGTGGCGCCGATGCCGCCACCCGAGGCGTCGATGTCGCCACCCGTGGCGCCTCCGCCTCCGGCTCCGGCACCGCCGCCCGTGGAGGCCGCGCCAGCTGCCGTGGCTCCGCCGGCGCCGCCGGACCTGGCGCCGGACGAACCGGTCGAGCTGACTCCCGCGACCAAGCGGAAGAAGGACCACTCCGGGGGTTGGGCTCGGCAGGTGGGCCGGCGGATGGGGCAGATCCAAGAGCAGCGCGAGGCCGACCAGCAGCGGGAGCGATCCGAGACGCTGGCGGCAGTCCGGAACCTGAGCTGGGATGGCTATCAGGCTCTGATTGCGGACATCTTCAGGCGCAAGGCCTTCGAGGTTTTCCCGCCTCCCTCATCGGGCAGCGACCTCGATGTCATCGACATGGTGGTAGACCGGGACGAGCAGCGGATGCTGGTCAACTGCCAGCTCCGAAACATCGACCAGGTTCCCCTGGCAGCCGTGACCGAGATGGCAACCGTCGTTTATAACTACAGCGTGTCGGGCGCCTACATCATCACTGACGGCAAGTTCGACGTCGACGCGGTCGAGTACGCGAGCACGGCGGCAATCGTGTTGATTGACGCAAACTCGCTGATCGACCTCGTCGTCGAGACGACGATCACGGACGAGCGCAAACCGACGGTGGGCCGCCGACTGGCCGGGGCGTTCGGCCGGCGTCGCTGACACCCGAGCGCCGACCGCCCGACCTCCGCGCTTGACGCGAAGGGTGTCGGGCGGATTTAATTCCGCCGGGGGATGTCCTCCGGGGGTGCCGTCAGAGCGTCTTGTTTCAAGCTGCGGAGGTGTCCATGAGAGAGGAAGGTTCGCCCGAACCGTTGCCCGTCCGGCCCGCGGGGGCCGCCGGGGGGCCGCAACCGGTGATCCCATGGGCGGAGCTCGAAGCGTCTTCCGAGTTCCGTAACCTGATGATCGCCAAGCGCAGGTTCCTGATCCCGGCGGTCATCTTCTTCCTCATCTATTACTTCGCCCTGCCGCTGGGCAACGGCCTCGCGCCGGAACTGATGAAGACCAGGGTGATCGGGCATATCAACCTGGCCTACCTCTTCGCGCTGAGCGAGTTCGTGATGGCCTGGGTGCTCGCCTACGTCTACATCTCGCGCGCCGAAAGAGTCTTTGACAAGCTGTCGGCCGCCGTCGGCAGGCACGTCCGGGGAGAAGGGCAATGACATACGCGCAGACGATCACGCTCGTCGTTGTCCTGATCACCATCGGGATCACGATCTGGGCCTCGCGGCAGACCAAGACGGCCGTCCAGTTCTATGCGGCCAGCCGCAAGATCAGCGCCTGGCAGAACGGCCTCGCCGTCGCCGGTGACTACATGAGCGCCGCGTCATTTCTCGGCATCGCCGGCCTGATCGCTTTCAACGGCTACGACGGTTTCATGTACTCGGTGGGCTGGCTGGTGGCCTACCTGACCGTTCTGCTGCTGGTTGCCGAGCCGATGCGCAACACCGGCAAGTACACGATGGCCGACGTCCTCGCCTTCCGGCTCTCGCCGGTCCCGGTTCGCTCCGCAGCGGCCATCTCGACGCTGGCCGTGAGCGGTTTCTACATGGTCGCGCAGATCGTCGGCGCGAGCGCGGTGCTCAAACTCCTGGTGCCCGACCTCAAATTCTCGAATGCAGCCTGGATCATCGGCGCCCTGATGATCGGCTACGTGGTTTTCGGCGGCATGGTGGCGACGACCTGGGTGCAGATCGTCAAGGCGGCGCTGCTGATGTCGGGGGCGACCATCCTGAGCATCCTTGTGCTGGCCCACTGGAACTTCAACCTCCTGGCCTTCTTCGACTCCATCGCCACGCTCAAGGACAAGAAGACCGGGCTCGACTTCACCCAGCCGGGCATCCTCTACAAGCCCGGACCGCTGGTGTGGCAGGGAATCGATTTCGGCAACAACAAGGCGGTCATTGAGAACGTCTCGCTGGGCATGGCCCTGATCTTCGGCACGGCCGGCCTGCCCCACATCCTGATGCGGTTTTACACGGTGCCCGACGCCAAGGCCGCCCGCTCGTCGGTGGGCTGGGCGATGGGCTGGATCGGCGCCTTCTACGTCATGACAACCTTCCTCGGCTTCGGGGCCGCCATTCTGGTGGGCAAGGCGCACATCTGTTTCCAAACGGCGGCCGGGGCCTGCATCGGTAAGCCCAACAGCAACCTCGCCGCGCCGCTGCTGGCCAAGGCCCTCGGCGGTGACATCTTCCTGGCGTTCATCTCGGCGGTCGCCTTCGCCACCATCCTCGCGGTGGTCGCCGGCCTGACCCTGGCGGCTTCAAGCGCCTTTGCGCACGACTTCTACACCAGCGTGGTGCGGCGCAGCAAGACCATCAAGGAGAGTGAGCAGGTCCTGGTCGCGCGGCTGACGGCAGTGGTCGTCGGCGTCGTGGCGGTGTCGGTCGCAATCCAGAATCCGACCGCCAACGCAGCCCAGATGGTCGCCGCCGCCTTTGCGGTCGCGTCCTCGGGCAACTTTCCCGTGATCCTCTTCACTCTCTACTGGCGGCGGTTCAACACCTGGGGCGCGGTGGCGGGCCTGGTCGGCGGCACCGTGGTCTCCATCCTGCTCGTGATCTACGGGCCCGGTCTGGCCGCGGTCCCGAACAAGCTTCCCGCCTTCCCGCTGAACAACCCGGGCATCGTCAGCATCCCGCTCGGGTTCCTCTTCGCCATCATCGGAACGTTCATCGGCGAGCTGGTGGCAAAGGACAAGCTGGGCGCGGCCCGCTTCAGCGAGATCGAGGTTCGTTCGCAGACCGGAATCGGCTCCGAGGTGAGCGACGTCGTACCGGTCGCCCACTGAGGCAGAGCTGTCATTTGAGGAGGAGCGGCTCGGGCCGCTCCTCCTGCTCGCCTGCCTTACCTGACCTCTGAGAAAGCAGTCGGGCGCCAGAACTCGTTTTGAACCCTTGCTACCAGGGGGCCATTCGCTTCGGTTTCGGCCCGCCGCCGGATCCATTCCTCGTCAGCCTGGAAGGCGCCCCACTTCTGCTCACGGTCGGCGAGGTCGCGCCAGCGGAGGAGGTAGTGGAGTTCGTTGCTGGTGCCGACCTCGGCCAGCCAGAAGCCGGCCTGCTCGATACCAAACCTTCCCCAGATGCCAAGAGTGATCGTCTCGAAGCGGCGCAGCAGGTCGGGCAGGCGGCCCGGCACCGCCTCGTAACGTCGGTATTCGTAAAGCATTCGTCCGTTCTTCTCCTTCAGTTCACTCGAAACCGGGTGGCTGGAGGAAGCCGAAGCCGGGTTGGGCCTCGAGCTCCTCCGCGATCGAAAGCAGTTCCATCTCCCGCCGGTAATGGCCGGCCAGCATCACCCCGACGGGCAGCCCCTCCGACAGGCCGGCGGGGACGGAGATCGACGGCAGCCAGGAATAGCTGATCGGCAACACGAACTGCACGTGCTGGTTCCAGGCATCACCGAGGAAGGTTGGCACGTCGTCGTGCGGCATCGGGAGCAGCCCGAGAGTCGGGCTCAAGATCGCGTCCCATCCCGCCTCGAGGCGGGGGCGGATGCGCCGGCCGGCCTCGAGTCCA
>CAXMLP010000280.1:0-4095 GCA_964194225.1 uncultured bacterium
GACTTGCCGCAGCCGGATTCGCCGACGATCCCCAGCGTCTCTCCCGGGAAGAGGTCGAAGCTGACGCCGTCAACCGCCTGAACCACGCCATCGTCGGTGAAGAACTGTGTGTGCAGGTCGCGGACCTGGAGGATCGGTGCCGGGGCGCTCATCGCTTCTGGCGCGGATCGAGGGCGTCCCGCAACCCGTCACCGAGAAAGTTGAATGCCATCAGCGTGATCGAGAGCGCCAGCGCGGGCACCAGCACTATGTGCGGCGAGATCCGGATCGCCTGGATCCCATCGGCGGCCATCGCCCCCCAGGACGGGGTGGGCGGCGGCACGCCCAGGCCGAGGAAGCTCAGAAAGGCCTCAAAGAGGATCGCGGCGGGGATGCCCAGGGTCGTCTGAACGATGATCGGCCCGAGGGCGTTGGGCAGGATGTGGCCGAAGATGATCTTGGCGGGCCGGGCGCCACCGGCCTTCGCCGCCTCGACGAACTCGCGCTCGCGAAGGCTCAGCGTCTGCCCGCGGACCAGCCTTGCCATGTCCATCCAACGGGTGAGAGAGATCGCGATGATGATCTTGTCAAGGCCGGGCTTCCCGAGCAGGAAGACCAGGATCAGGGCGAGCAGGATGTCGGGTATGCCGTAGAAGATGTTGATCAGGAAGCTGACCACGGTGTCGACCCAGCCCTTGAAATAACCCGCGGCCAGCCCGATCGGGACGCCGATGGCGAGGACGATCAGCTGGGTTCCGACACCCACGATCAATGAGATCTGCGCGCCGACCATGATCCGGCTGAGGATGTCGCGGCCCTGGGCGTCGCCGCCCAGCGGATGGGCGGGGTTGGGAGGCTGGTAGGTGAGCGAAACGCCCTGGTGGGCGTTGGGATAAGGCGTATAGAAGATGGCGAGGAGCGCAACCAGCACCAGGAGGGTGAGGTAAACGGCGGCGACGAGGGCGAGCCGGTTGCGGCGGAGGCGCCGCCAGGCATCGGCCCACAGGGTCGACTGCTCCCTGGTGATGGTGCCCCCGACGAGGTCCGACGGGGTCGCGAGGGCGGTGGCCATCAGTACCGGATCCGAGGATCGATCGCGGTGTAGACGAGGTCGACGCCCAGGTTGGCCAGGCCGACCATCCCGGAATAGACGGTGAAGACGCCGATGACGATGTTGTAGTCGCGGTTCAGGATGCTGGTGATGAACTCCTTGCCGAGCCCGGGGATCCCGAAGATGTTCTCGATCACGACGCTGCCCGTGATGATGCCGATCACCAGCGGCCCCAGGATGGTCACCACTGGGATCAGCGCGTTGCGCAGGGCATGGCGGATCACAACAGCCGTCTCATGAACGCCCTTCGCGCGCGCCGTCCTCACGTAGTCCTGCCGGATCACCTCCAGCATGCTGGCCCGGGTGAGCCGGGCCACGAAGCTGGCGTACGGGAAGCCAAGGGCAAAGGCGGGCAGCCAGATCTGCCCGAGACTGCCATAGGTGCCCGCCCAACCGATCTCGTAATAGAAGGCGCCGCCGGTGGCGTTGTCGAGGTAGATGGCGAAGACCAGCAGCAGGAACGTGGCGATCACGAAGTTCGGCATGCTGTAGCCGACCACCGAGGCGGTGCTCAGCAGGTAATCCAGCCAGGAGTTCTGCCGGATCGCCGCCACGACGCCGAAGAGGATGCCGAGCCCGATCGTGAACAGCAGGGCGACCGCGCCCACCTCGGCGCTCACCGTCGCCTCCCGCAGGACCAGCGGCGTGATTCTGACGCCCTTGTTGACGAGTGATTCGCCGAGGTCGCCGCGCAGCACCAGCCCGAGCAGGAAGTCCTCGTACTGGATGGCCAGCGGCTTATCGAGCCCGTAGTGATGGAGCTGCTGCTGGTACTGGTCGCCGTGCAGGTGCTCGCTGAAGAGGGCATCCCCCGGCAGGCGATGGATGCCCAGGAAGACGACCGACGAGACGATGAGGATGGTGAACGCGATCAACACCGCACGCTGCCCGATGTAGATCAGAGTGCCCCGTGTCACCTGAAGGCCATTATCCGTCGCTCAGGAAAGTTGAGAGGCGCCCCCATCAGGGGGACGCCTCTCGCTCGGTTCCGGCGATCAGATCAGTGCTGGAGGATCTGGATGTTGCTCCAGGGGTAGTCGAAGAAGTTGTTGGTGCCGGCCCCCTTCACGTAGGGCTTGAAGAGGAAGGCGCCGACCGAGTAGTAGAGCGGGATGTAGATGGCGTCGTCCTGGAGCATCTTGGCGAGCTTGGCGTATTCGGGCAGCGCCTGCTCCAGCTTAATGGCGTCCGCCTTGGCGAGGATGGTGTCGTACTCGGGCTTGTTGTAGCCCGTGCTGCAGTTGGAGTCCGGGCAGCCGGCCACCTTGCCCCAAAGGTTGTCATACCAGTCCTGGGGATGGTCGTAGTCAGCCTGCCAGCCGTCCCTGGATAGCACGTAGCTGCCCTTCAGGCGGGCCTTGATGAACTGCGAGTGGCTCAAAGGCTGGAGATCCACCTTGACGCCCAGGTTGGTGCTCCACTGGTCCTGCAGGAACTCGGCAGCCGGCTTATTCAGCGGGTTGCTGGTGTCGTAGCTGTAGGTGAGCCCCTGCGTCTTGGTCTTCTGTGGGTCAGCGCTCTGGAAGAGCTGCTTCGCCCTGGCCGGGTCGTACTTGGCAAGTGGGTCGGAATCGTCTCCGCCGTATCCCTTGAGACCCTTCGAGATCAGTCCGCCGGTGGCCGGGCTGCAGACGATGTCATGGCAGACGACGCTGACGAGCTTCTTCTTGTCAACGGCGAGGGCAAAGGCAAGCCGCAGGTCATGCGCCTGCTGGCCGTCGGCGAGCAGGAACGGCCCCTTGGCCGGCCGCTTTGCATCAGCCACGACGTTGAAGCTGACCCACGTGGTGCGAACCTTGGTGTGGAGCAGAAGCTCCTTGCTGTTCTTGGCGCCCTTGATGCGGATGACATCCTCGACCGGGGCGTTGCTGTAGCCGCCGTAGCCGTAGATGTCGTAACCGCCCTGCTCGTACTTGGCGATGGCGGAAGAAGCGCTGCTGATCACGTCGAGGTGAATCTTTTTCAGGGTGGGCTTCGGCGTGCCCCACCAGTTGGCGACCTGCTCGAAGTCAACGGTCGCCTTGGGCGTCCGGGCGGTCATTTTGAAGGGACCGGTGCCGATCGCCGTCTCGGGCTTGGCCCACCAGTTGTCGAAGTCCTGCTTGACCGCGTTCTGGTCGACCAGCATGCCGGTGCTGGCTGAGAGCGCAATCGCAGACAACCACCAGCCGGCCTGCGTGCTCATGGCGACCTTGACCGTATAGCCGGTCGGGCCATCGGGGGCGGTCAGCCCCTTCATGACTACCGACGCGTCGGACTTCTCGAGCAGGGACTGCAGCTTGGCCCCGCTGGCGGTGTTCTTTGCCACGTCGTCGTAGCCTGCAATCGGGGTGAAGTTGGTCGAGTAGCTGCCCTGCATGGCGGCCGCCCGGTTCCACGAGTAGAGGACGTCCTTGGCGGTGACCTTGTCCCCGTTGGAGAAGGTGACGTCCTTGCGCATGGTGAAGGTGTAGGTCAGACCGTCGGCCGAAACCGTCGGCAGCTTGTCCGCGATGTCGGGAGCGACGGCCAGGTTGTTGTCCAGCTTGAGCAGCCCGCTGAACAGGTTCTGGCCGATCTCCTGGTCGGTCTCGGCGTCGACCATCGCCGGGTCGAGGGTCCCGAAATCGTCGAGGATCGGGAATTTGAGGGTCTGGTCCGCAGCCAGATTCTGGGTTGAGGCCGTGTTGTTGTTGCCACCGCAGGCGACGAGCACCAGGCTGGCGATTGAGAGGACGCAGGCCGCCCTCATGCGCACGAACGATGGAGTCATTGATTCCCCCTTTGCTGATGTGCAAGACCGCAGGCCTTGACCGCCCCCCGCCTTCTTCCCGGCAGCCTGCGAGGCTTGGCCGGGGCGAGAGCGCGCCGACGAGGGGTTTGACGGAGCACCGTCAGATTCAACTCCGGACGTAAGTATCGGGACACGCGGCCCTGCGGTCAAGTTCGCCGCCCCCCTCGAGTTGCGGGCCGCCCGTTGGCGGCCCGCCCCGAGTTTGGCTAGTGGACTGTAACGGCTGAATGAG